>CAYUPT010000109.1:0-9546 GCA_964446725.1 uncultured Bradymonadales bacterium
ATGGCGGTCATGCTCAGCGCCATTGCGGTGCTCGTCGCCACGGGGATGGCGATCGCCGAACAGATGGTGGGGCTGTGTCTGCAGGCCATCGAGGTGGCGACGCGGCCGGGGCTCGAGCCATCGGCGATCGGCCCCTTTTTGACGGAGTCGATGTGGGCGGTGGCCTCCATGATGGGGCCGCTTATCGGTGTGACCTTCGTCTTTGCGGCGTTCATCACCTACCTGCAGGTCGGGCCGGTGCTGACGTTCAAACCGGTGATCCCGGACGGCAGCAAGCTCAATATGGCCCATGGCTTCAAGGAGTTGGTGTCGCCCAAAAAACTGGTCGACCTGGCCAAAAACACGGGCAAACTGGGGGCGATGGCCACCGTGGGGTATCTGGTCTTGCGCCAGCTGATGCCGGCGATGGCGATGACGCCGCGGGGCAGTCTGTTGGACGCCGCGGTGGCGCTGGCGAAAGCCTGTCTGCAGCTGTCGCTATTTCTGGTGCTGGGCCTGGTGGTCTTCGGGATCATCGACCTGATCTGGCAGCGCTATCAGCACGAAAAGAAGTTGCGCATGAGCAAACACGAGGTCAAGCGAGAGCACAAAGAGAGCGAGGGCGATCCGATGATGGAGGGCAAGCGCAAGGAGCGCCACCGCGAGATCTTGGAGGGCTCGGGGGTCGACAATGTCGAGGATGCCGATGCGGTGGTGGTCAATCCGTCGCACGTCGCCGTCGCCCTGCGCTACCGAGAGTCGGAGATGACTGCGCCGACGATTGTGGCCTGCGGCAAGGGGGTGACGGCCCGCAAAATCAAAAAACGAGCCCGGCGCCACGCCATTCCAATTGTGCGCGACGTCGATCTGGCCCGGGCGCTGGTGGAGGTGGGACTGGAGTCGCAGATTCCGGAGGAGTTTTTCGAACCGGTCGCCGAGATTCTGCAGTACGTGTACGACCTGGCCGACGATGACGCGCCGTGATGCACAACCTCAAATTTCGGGAGCAGCGATGGAACTGACAACATCACAGAACTGGACAATTTTGCGGCTGACGTACTGGCATCTCCAGCGCGGCAGGCTGGCCGAAGCGGAGTCACTGGCCCGCGGTCTGCTTTCGCTCGATAAACGCGACGGAGAGGCCTGGCATTACTACGGCGAGGCCCGGCGCCGTCAGGACGACGACGCGGAGGCGGCCCGCGCCTTCCGACAGGCCGCAAATCTACTGGAGGATCGGGCCGACGTCGGCCTTCGCCTCGGCGAAAGCCTGCTTCGGCTTCGCCGATTCGACGAGGCGCAAAAGGCCCTGAACAACGCGCGGCGCCAGGCCGACGACGACGCCGTAACGCGGCGCATCGACGCTCTGCTCGCACAATGTGGCCGGCGCTGACAAAACGGCTATTTTCCGACACAAAACTCGGAGAAGATGCGCTCTAAAATATCGTCGGTATCGACACGTCCCGTAATTTTGCCCAGGGCGTCCAGGGCATCGCGGAGATCGATGGCGATCAATTCGTGTTCCATCTTCATCTCCAGGCCCTGTTTGGCGCGCTCGAGAAAGTCGATGGCATCGACGACGCCCTCCAGATGGCGGGCTCGACTGAGGAGGACGCCCTCGCCGGCGGTCAATTCGGCGGCCAGTTCGGCCAGTCGATCGGCGACGTCGTCGACGCCCCGGGGTGGGTCGGAGGTCAGACAGGTCTGGAAGTGATCGTCGAAGCGCGCCAGAAGTCGTAGGTCGTCGTCGGTCAGGCCGTCGTCGAGGTCGACCTTATTGGTGACGACTACCGTGGGGCGCTCATCGGATTCGGCGAGTTGTCGGAGTTGTTGGCGGTCGTCGTCGTTCAATCCGGCCTGCTGGTCGACGACCCAGATGACGAGGTCGGCGTCTTCGCCCAGTTGTCGGCTGCGCTCGATGCCCAGCGATTCGACGCGGTCTTCGGTGTCGCGAAGTCCGGCGGTGTCGGTGAGGCGAATCGCCGTGCCACCCAGGTGCAGCTCCTCTTCCAAAAAGTCGCGGGTCGTGCCGGCGACGTCGGTTACAATCGCTCGTTCCGTGCCGTGCAGCGCGTTAAAGAGCGTCGATTTGCCGGCGTTGGTCGGCCCCAGAATAACGACTCGGATTCCCTCTCGTTGGCGGCGTCCGCAGTCGAATTGCTCGCGCAGCGTTCGGAGCCGGCGGTCGACGTCGTCGATGCGGGCGCCGACTTCGTCGGCCTCGATCTGGTAGACGTGTTCTTCGCTGCTAAAATCGATGGCGGCCTCCACCAAGACGACGGCCTCCGTCAGCGTCTCGACGAGCTCCTCGATCTCATCGCCCAGGTCGCCCTGGAGATGTTCGAGGGCCAATTTGTGGGCGCTCTCTGTGGTGGCGTTGACCAGGTCGGCGACCGCTTCGGCCTGCGTCAGATCCATGCGGCCATTGAGGAATGCGCGGCGCGTAAATTCGCCGGGTTCGGCGACCCGGGCTCCGGCCTCCAGGGTGGCGTCCAAGACGCGCCGAAGGATGATGGGACCGCCGTGGCACTGGAACTCGACGACGTCTTCGCCGGTAAAACTCTTCGGGCCGGGCATGTAGACGGCCAGGGACTCGTCGATGAGGTCGCCGTCGGGCTCGCGGATCTTCGACAGGCGCAGGGTGTGGTCGGGAAACGACTCCGGCCCCTCGGGGACACGGGTCCGCAAAATGGAGTGGGCATCGTCGCCACTGACGCGGACGATGCCCACGCCTCCGCGTCCGGGAGGCGTGGCAATGGCGGCGATCGTCGCATGAGAGTTCATCGCAGCTGACCGCCTCGCTTACTTGGAGAGGACTCGCAATTTGCGAAAGATGCCGTCGCCGACGCTGTCGGTATCGACGCCGTCTTCGTCAGCCAGGCGCTGATGGATGACGCGCCGCTCGTACTTGTCGAGCCCGGCGATGGTCATCGACTTGCCGAGTTTTTTGGCGGTGTCGCCCAATTTGTCGGCCACGCCAATGAGCTGGGACTGGCGCTTCTTTTTGAAGCCACCGATGTCGACGACGACATTGCCGCGGGCATCGCGGCCCAGGTGTTCGGTCAACAGCGTCTGGATCGCCCGCACCAGCCGCGGTGACTGCCGAGATCGACCGATGAGGTCGTCGGAGTCGGGGCCGGTGATATTGAAGATGTAGTTTTCGTCGTCGTACGAGCCGCGGGCTCGAAGGTCGAGGTTCATCCGCTCGAATAACTCCGAAAGCCAGGCCTCTCCACGGGCCGCCGGGTCGGCCTGCTGGGCCTTGGGCGTCGGTGCCTGGTCGGCGTCGGCGGTGTCGTTGGCGTCGTCGGCATCGCCGGACTCCGATTTCGGTCCGTCGTCCGGAGCGGTGCGAGGCGTCGCCGTCGCATCGGATCGCTCGATGGGCGACGCGTCGTCGCCTCCACCGTCGTCCTGTTGTTGCACGACGTCGTCGTCGCGCTTGGTTGCGCGTTTGGACCGCGCCTGTTTGCGTCCGCCATTTGTCGATTGTTCATCAGCCATAGCAATCGGTCTCGTCTTGTCAAAACGCCGCCCCCGGAGGGGCGGTCATTGTCGGTCAGATTTCTTCTCCGGCCTCTTCGGCCTTGCGATATTTGCGCTTGATCAAAAACTGCTGGCTCAGGCCCATCATCAGATTTAGCAGGTAGTACAATACGAGGCCGGCCGGCAAAAAGAGCATGAACGCCGTAAAGGCGATGGGCATGATCTTCATGACCACTTTCATCTGCGGGTTGCCGGTGGCCCCGGTGGACATGGTGATCTTTTGCTGGAAGAACATCACCAGGCCCATCAAAATCGGCAGTGCGTAAAATGGGTCCGGCGCCGATAGGTCGGCGTACCACAGAAATTCCGCCTGATAGAGCTCGACGGAGTTGTAGATCATGACGAATAGGCCGTACAGAATCGGCATCTGCAACAGAAGCGGCAGACAGCCCAGGGGACTGACGTCGTGCTCCTTAAACAGCTTCATCGTCTCTTCGGTCATCCGCTGCTGATCGTCTTCGTATTTCTCGCGAATCTCCTTGATCTCGGGCTGGATCTGCTTCATCCGCTCGGCGCTGTTGTAGGCCTTGCCGGTAATCGGCCAGGTCAACAGCTTGATGATCAACGTCAGCAGGATAATCGCCAGTCCCCAGTTGCCGGTAAAGCCGTAGAGTCTCGACAGCGACCAGCGAAGCGGTCGGGCCAGAAAGCTAAACAGCCCGTAATCGACGCTCTCATTGAGCTCGTGGCCGGTGCGCGACAGCATATCGAAGTCTTTGGGCCCCATATAAAGCAGGTACGACGACTCCCAGGTCTGCCCGGCGTTGAGCGTCATGCTGTCGTGGTACAGCCGGGTCTGGAGGTAGTCGTCGTTGGCAAAATCGAAGCTGCATCCGGCGGCGCCGTCCAGGGGAACCGCGCCCATAAAAAAGTACCGGGTATCGGTCGCGGCCCAGAGAACACTGTGCTGGGCGTATTGCTCGTAGCCCTCGAGGCTATCGAAGGCGGTTCGCTCCGTATTTTCCGTATTGTGGCAGACGCCCTCGAGTTGATCGGGGCGAAAGTTCAGAAAGTGGTCGTCTTCGTCGTCCGGATCGTCGCGGGCGATGATGTCGAGTGTGGGATCGCCGGCCAGAGCACTGTCGAAGGTGCTCTCGACGCGGATATCGAGATCGATGGCAAATTGCTCGTCGTCTCGACTGTCCTGATGGAGTTCATAGGATTTTTCGACGATGTAGCGCCCGCCGGGATCGGTGTGGCGGTAGGTCAGCGCGCGATAGGCGGTATGGGTCTGGCCGCTGTCGTCTTCGACCTCGTATTGCTCGCTCTGCTCTTCGACGACCTCGAACATCTCGTCGCCGCTGAGTTCGATGTTGATGCCGTCGTCGATCTGGAAATTGTACGGCCAGGCCGGCGGTTGCTGGCCCTCTTCGTGGAAGGCCCGCATCAGATTGCCGCCCGATCCCTGGGAGTACTGGCGAGGAGACGTGATTTCGACGTCGGTGACCACGGCGCCGCGATTGCTAAATTCAACGACCACATTATTGGTGCGGATGACGTCGCGCCGCTCTTCGATGTCGTCGATGTCGGCGTCGTCGACCTCGACGTCGGCGACCTCTTCGGGCTGCGCCTGCGCGTCGGCATCATCGGCCGGAGCGTCGTCGTCGCTTTGGGCGTCGGCTTCGACGTCCTGCGGCTGTGGTTGGGGCTCGGCGTCGGCATCGGCGACGTCGTCGTCGGTATCGACCTGTTCGACGACCGCTTCATCGCGCTCGTCTTCGTCGATGCGCTCCGGCGTCGGGGCGAACATGGCCTGCCATACAAAAATGACAATGCCACTGAGTACCATTGCCAGCAGAAAACGTCGCTGTTCCATCGTAAATCACTGTAGAAGTCAGGGAATTCGAACGCTACGCAGTCTCCGTCAGGGGACCGGGTCGTAGCCTCCCGAATGAAAGGGATGGCACCGCAAAATGCGCTTTAAGCCCAGCCATCCTCCTCGGATGAGGCCGTAGCGCCGAAGTGCCGTCAAGGTATACTGCGAACAGGTCGGTCGATACCGACAGGAGGCGGGCAACAGCGGTGATATAAGACGTTGGTACATCGCGATCAGCGCCACCAGCGGTCGGGCCACCAGACTCGTCGACTCCGGGGTCGATTCCGGAGACGCCGCGATATCCTGGCCGTCGCCGTCGTGTCCTTTGCAACAGCTGTGTTCTGAGTGCTGTGTCACGTCTTATGCTCGTCGATCGCGGTACGCCGTTCGGGCGCGCCGAACCGTGTTGTAGACATCGCGTCGCAGATCGTCGAAGTCGGGGTGGCCACCGCCGGGTTTGACGATGATCACCACATCGAAGGCTTCGCCGAAATGCTGCTTTCCGCGCCGAAAAATCTCGCGCAGACGGCGCTTCCAGCGATTGCGGACCACGGCGTTGCCGACGCGTCCGCTGACGGTCAGTCCAACCCGCGGATGCCCGACGTCGTTATCGACGGCGTAGACGACGACCCATCGCCCCTCCTTTCTCCGGCCCTTTTTGCGGGCCCGGAGAAATTGGGGGCGCTTGCGAAGTCGCTCCGATGGGCGAAATCGCTCATCGGGTTGTGCGCTCGGGGCGCCGTCAGCCATCGAAACACCCGTTATTTGCGGTATTTCTGGGGCGTCAGACTCTTGCGTCCTTTGCGGCGACGCCGATTGAGCGTCTTGCGTCCGCCCTTGGATTTCATGCGCTTGCGAAAGCCGTGCTGTCGCTGGCGCTTTTTATTACTGGGCTGATTGGTCGGTTTGCGTTTGGCCATAAGAGACCTCCAAAGGAGCTAAAGATGGCAATGGATTGACTCACGTCGATGGCACGGGATGTGGCGTCCGGTTAACAGTCGATCCGGCGCGTTATTCCGTGACCATTCGTCGAATGGCGGCGGAGCGAAAATTGGACTCCGGCGCGCGGCAAGAACACAGCAAGGGTGGCCGGAAGTCAAGCCAACCAGAGCACAGGTGCAATTAGATCGCCTCCACAACAACACTGACGCCAGCCCGCAAATCGTCGCTGCTGGCCGGAGGCGGCGGCGATTATCGAAATAAAACCGCTTCCAGATCGGCGATATCGGTGGCGAAATCATTGTCGCCGATCTCGACCAACTCCTCGAGCTTCTGGCAGGCCGCCAGCACCGTGGTGTGGTCTTTGCCGCCGAATTTTCGCCCCAGCTCCGGATAGGAATGATCGGTGTGTTTGCGCGCCAGATACATCGCGATCTGACGGGGCTCGCTGATGGCCCGGGTCCGGCGCTTGCCCTTCATATCGGAGACGGTGATATCGAAGTGCGAACAGACAGTGCGCATGATCTCTTCGACGCTCAATTCGCGCCGGTGATCGATATTCATCCGGTCCAGCATATCGCGCACAAAATCGACAGTCAGCGGCGTGCCCAGAAGTTTCGCCTGGGCGCCCAGGCGGATGAGCGTCCCCTCCAACTCGCGGACGTTGCTGCGGATATTGGAGGCCAGCAACATCGCCACTTCCTGGTCCATCTCGATGCCGTCGGCTTCCGCCTTTTGCTCCAAAATCGCGACCCGGGTCTCGATTTCGGGTGGCTGGATATCGGCGATGAGTCCCCAGGAAAATCGGCTGGCCAGTCGCTCCTCGATGCCCGGTAGGTCCTGAGGCGTCTTATCGGAGGTCACCACGATCTGTTTGCCGCTTTGATACAGGGCGTTAAAGGTGTGGAAAAACTCCTCCTGCGTCGAGTCTTTGCCGCCGATAAACTGAATGTCGTCGACCAACAGCAGGTCGCAGTCGTTTCGAAACTGGTTGCGAAAGGAGTTCATCTCCTTGTTGCGAAGGCTGGTGATCAGCTGGTTCATAAACTCCTCAGACGACAGGTATTTGACCTTCGCCTGCGGATTTTGGCGCAGCATTTCGATGCCGATGGCCTGCAACAGGTGGGTTTTTCCGAGGCCCACGCCGCCGAAAATAAAGAGCGGGTTGTAGGTCTGGGCCGGCGAATTGCCGACGGCGCTACAGGCGGCGTATGTAAATTGATTGGAAGGGCCGACGACGAATTCATCGAAGGTGTAGCGCGGATTCATCCCCGCCTTCTGGACGCGCTCGTCGAGCTCCTGGGCCGTCGGTTCCGTGGCCGGCTCAAACAGCGCGGTCTGGCCGTCGTCGTCGAGCCGGGCGGTGCGCGCCGCCTGAGGGGTGTCGTCGAGTTCGACCTGGCGCTCCTCGTCGTCGTCATCGAAGGCGCCCTCGACGTCGAGCACAATCGCCATGTCCCGGCCGCAGACATCGCGCAGCGCATCTTCGATCAGATCGAGGTAATTGTCCTCGATCCAGGCCTTAAAGAAGTCGTCATCGACCTCCAGATACACCGTATCTTCGTCGCGGTGGTGACACCCGATCTTTTCGAACCAGGCTTTGAAGTTGTCGGCGCTGACCTTCGTCTCAAGCTCGCGCAGAGCGTCATTCCAGATCTGAACCATGTGTACATCAGCGTGGGTAAGAGTCGCTATGAATCCAAAAAGACAGTGCAATATCCAAACATTTCAGGTGTCGGCGGACGGGCACTGGCCACCATCGGCCAGATCGACGCCCATTCGGCGACTCGACGCATCGATGAATCGATGCGCGAGGCCGATCTGGCGCCATTGGACGCCCTGGTCGAACGCCCCCTGCGCGCCCCGCGACCGGGTCTGAAAACCGCCGCCTCCGACACCCTTATTTTATCGGGGAATGACCGCCGAAAGTTAAGTTTATTTTATCGCCCGAAAGGCCTTGAAATGGGCTTGCAAAGTCCCAAAAGACAACGAATACAACCGGTTGCCCAGTGACACTTGGTTGTGAAAATAGTTTTCCACAGGCTGTGAAAAGATCGCCGGAAACGATCGCCGCAGAAGTGCAACATCGGGCCCGAATCGCCAAAAGCTTTGTGAGGCTTCGAGTTACAAGCGATCGCCGTCACCGATCGGTGAGGTGATCGGATCGACGCCGTCGCGTTGCCGCCGATCGCCGCCGCCGATGGGCAGCGTTGTTCGGCCCCCGTGGTACTGCTGTGGGAGTTTGGATTGGTGGTGTGGGAGGTCGCGCTGTGGCGTGTGTTGTTCAGAAGTATCTCAGGCCATGCCCGACTGGCCCATCATCAAAAACGCCGCCGGGTCGACGCCGAGTCGATCCAATGCGTCTTCCCAGTGAACGTCGGGGACGGTCTCCAGCACGAAGTCGCCGTCAAAATCGAGGAGTAACCACGAGCCCTCTTCGATCTCGGCCTCCAGCTGACCCTCGCCCCAGCCGCAGTAGCCCAACAGCGGGCGGTAGTCGCCGTGCTGATCACCGGTGGCGAATTCCTCGATGAGATCGCCGCTGGCCGCCAGATGCCAGTCGTCGCTAAAGGTCAGGGCACTGTCGTCGGGAAGCGCGATCTTGTCTTTGAGTCGCCGGTCGGCAGCCGTTGTCGTATCGCCACCCAGGCTGCGCTGAAACATCAGCCACAGCTGCTCGACGCGCACCGGTCCCCCGAAGTGGACGGGTACGTCGTAGCTTTCGGGCTCGATATTGCGAGCCGTCTCGTCGTCGACGCTCTGAATAATCGATCCGAAATCGATCTCCAGCGGTTTATTGACGATAAACCCCATTGCTCCCTGTTCGTCGTGGTCGACCATGACGACGACGGCCCGCTCAAAGGGCGTGTCGTCGAGTTTCGGCGAGGCGACCAGAAAGCCGGGGGCAATGGTATTGGACGTCCGATCGATAAATGTTGGAGTCGACATCGAGGCACACTCTCATCAAAGAACGCTCACAGGCGATCAATCAAGAATAGAAGGGACGGCGAAGGAATTGCAATATCGACGTCTCACAACTTAGGAGCCACACCGGCATTGACAACCCCGGCGGCGATGCGCAGGGCCGGCGCCGATCCGTTGCCCCGGGCCGCTGTCGGCGAATCGATAAAAACTGTGTTGTAGCCTTGACAGCTCTCGGCGGGCCCCTTAAATTCCCGGCTCGCTCGTGTCGTCGGCAACGACGGCGCTGCATGGTGGGCATAGCTCAGTCGGTTAGAGCGCAGGTTTGTGGTACCTGAGGTCGCCGG
>CAYUPT010000110.1:0-9529 GCA_964446725.1 uncultured Bradymonadales bacterium
CTTGGAGTCCGAAAGTGGTTTTTCGGGGTTTTCATCGGCGATAATATCGCGGATCTTGGCTTTGACGGCCTCGCTCGCCAGGTCGCCTGCGCCGTCACGGGAGATCGAGGAATTAAAGAAGAATTTCAGCTCGAAGACGCCCCGCGGGGTGTGGACGTATTTATTGGTGGTCACCCGACTGACCGTCGACTCGTGCATCTCGATATCTTCGGCGACATCTTTGAGGACCAGCGGCTTGAGATGCTGGACGCCGTGCTCGAAAAACTCCTTCTGGAACTCGATGATACTCTCGGTGACCTTCATGATCGTGCTCTGGCGCTGGTGGATGCTGCGGATCAGCCACATCGCGCCGCGCATCTTTTCCTGGATGTAGTCTTTGACCTCGTCGTCTTCGCCCTCTTCTTTCTTTTTGGCCAGTTCCTGGCGATAGAAGTTTGAAATCCGAAGCTTCGGCAGACCGTCTTCATTGAGACTGGCGATCCACTCGCCGTCGTATTTGCGGATATAAATATCGGGCGTGATGTAGCGGGCCTCGTCGTCGGAGTACCCACCGGCCGGTCGCGGCTCGAGCTCCCGAAGCAGCCGAGTGGCGTCGATGACCTCTTGTTTGTCCACATTCTGGATGCGCGAGATCTTGCTGTAGCTTTTGCGCTCCAGATCGGAGATGTGGTCGCGGATAATATTGTGCAGCAATTCGTGGTCCGGAAAGGAGCGCTCGGCCTGAATGAGGAGGCATTCCTCGAGGTCCCGAGCGGCAATGCCGGGCGGATCAAAACTCTGGATGAGCTCCAGGATCTCGTCGACGTCGCCGACGGGAGCCTCCGCATCCTGTGCGATCTCATCGACCGTAGTGTTCTTGAGGAGTCCGGCCTCGTCGAGATTGCCGATGATCAGCGCACCGATGTGTTGCTGATGATCGTCGAGATCTTCGAGGCGGAGTTGAACGAGCAGATCCTCGGTCAGTGACTCACTGGTCGACAGCGTCTGCTCGAGGGTCGGAAAATCGTCGCCGGCCCCGCGCATCCCCTTGTAGTGGTTGCCGGGAGGTGGCGAGGAGTACTTTTCCATATACTCCTCCCAGTCGACCTGATCCATATCGCTTTCGTCGCCCTGGACCTCCGCCATTTCCTCGGAGGACTCGTCGTCGCCGGTCTCGCCGACGGCGTCGGCGTCGTAGACGTCGGGAATCTCCTCGAGCACCGGGTTTTCGACCATCTCCTGGCGCACCTCGGCGATGAGCTCCATGCGCGACAACTGCAGCAATTTGATGGCCTGCTGAAGCTGCGGGGTCATCCGCAGCTGCTGCTTCATCTCTGTTTTCTGTCGTAATTCCAGTGCCATCGCGCACTCCTTTTTATCCAGTTTCCATGCCCGGGGACCGCCGGCGTCCGTGAGCCCAAAGCCCGGTGGCGCACGGCGTACTCACGACAATTCACACTTCTCGAAATCGGTCGCGTTCCGTCTGCAGCGACGGCCGTTGAGAGCCTACCCGGAGGGGGCGTATCGCCTCCGCCGGGTGGGGATAATGATAGCCGAGACCGCGTTGTGAAGCAAGACCTCGGGGACCGTGGTACGGGTCTTGCTAGTACTTATAAACGTGAGCTCGAGACGCCCGTATTTCAAACCGGCACCGATATGACGGATTCCCAGCAATAGCAGGGCATATCCATGGACAACCCCGACACAACACCGAGGTCCGAGCAGATTGTCGAAGCCCTGTCAAATGCCGTTCATGACATCGATGTCATAACCCGCAATAGCGCCTTCCGGCCGCAGGGGCCTATCGACGCCCGAAACGCCCTGGATGCCTGCCGTTCCAACGCGATTTCAACGCCTATGACACGGGTGTCATACCCGGAGGTAAAGCGCTCCTCGATTCCACGGCGACAACAGCCGCCGGCGTCTAACGCTTGACCCAGATTTTCATTCTCCCCCCGTCATTCGGGGGGCTGCCGGCCCGTGCCTCCTCCTCTCCTACACGGGCCGGCTCTCCTTTTTCTTGATTTTACAGGGGCCGCCGGTCACCCTTTGAGCACCTACAGGCAGACGTTCCCCCCGGTCCCGACCGCGAGTTGATGATGAGACACCTCCTTATTGCGATCTCCATTCTGGCCTTTGTTGCCATTGGATGCACCGAAAGCGATCCCCGAGACATCGACGGAGGTAGCGGCTCTTCGACCAATATCGGCGGCGGCGGTTCGTCCACCGGCAACGACGGCGACAACGACGGTGAAGACGCCGGCAACGACGCCGATGCCGACGACACCGACGACACCGGTGACGTCCCCGAACAATGTGAGCAAGAACCCAATAGCCAGCCCGTCGATCCCCGCTTTCCGTGCTGCTTTGACGACCAGGACTGCCGCGACACCAATCTTCCCAACGCCGATTCCATGCACTGCTACTACGCGACGTGCACCGACGGCGGCGACGGCTCCTGTCGCGTTCCCCCCTCCGGTACTCACCAGTGCTGGGATGACCACGACTGTCCCGACGGCTACCGCTGTCCGCACGAACAACAGGCCGACGCCTTCGACTGTCGCGATCCGCGAACCATCGAGACACCGGCGACCTGTGTGGAAGACGACAGTGGTTGAGTCCCCGGTATCTGCAGCCGGAGATCGCACCGATCGTCACGGCTCATCGGGCAATTTTCGATGAGTTCGAACCGTATTGCGAGCCGAGCTCTGTTGATGTGCCATTCCGTCCTGACCGCTCTGTTCTCGGTTGCGAGCCAGAATCGGCCCCTGATGCCAGGGCACATCGGCGCGGGCCGCCCTCTCCAATTCGGCGATAACCTGGGCGCCGAGCAACAATATTACGGCCGCCACTTCCATCGACAATAACACGATGATCACCGTCGCCAGCGAGCCGTAGACGATATTGACCAGCGAAATATGGGTGAAGTACCAGACCAGAAAATGGCGCACCAGCTCCCAGAGCACCGTCGCCGTCAGCCCACCGACCAGGGCTCTCGACAATGCCACTTTCTGGAGTGGCATTACCACATAAACCGCCGTAAATAGCAGTACCAGCCCCAGGACTCCGGAGATATAAAACGCCGCACTTCGCGTGGCGTCGATGCTGATCTCCCAGCCCAAAATCGGTATTTCGAAGGCCTCGGTGGGAATGGCGTCCAGAAATGACGTTCCCGCCGTCACCGCCACAATTCCCAGGCCCATCAAACATATAAATAGGTAGGGAATCAGCGCCGAGACCCAGATGGAGCGCTTTTTCTTCTCGGCGGGCATATCAAAAATTTCGGTCATCGCATTTTCCAGAATCCGGAATGCGATACTGCTAAAAAACAGCAGTACTGCCAGGCCGATAATCCCGATGACCTCCATCTGATCGGCAAAATCGACGAGCACACTGCCGATGGCGTCGGCCTGGCCGGGGACCACCAATTCCAGCTCGGCCTTCATGGTCTCCAGAAGCTGCTCTTTGTCTTTGAAGACCGAAAAAAAGATCAGGATCACCGCCAAAAGCGGCACCAGCGAAAGCAGGGTATTGTAGGCGAGGGCACCGGCCAGGATCAGGCCGTTTTTTTTACCGAAAAAGCGCAGTACGACGCGGATGCTAAATCGCAAAATATGCCCCGGCAATCCGGGAAGTCCCGCCAGCCAGCGTTTGATGGCCCCCAGCTTTGAGACCTGTTCCGATCCACTACTCACAGCGTCCTCGTGCTCCGTCCGTTTGATATCGACGTCATGCGCCGTCCTGTACAGTCGTATAAACGGCTCGTCCATCGCCGTCCACCGTCCCCGCAACTCGCGGAGCCGTCGACGCCGGCGATCTACCGCTCAATTATTCCTCGTGTTGCCGATGGATCTGTGATAGCGTCTGGGCTGTCGTTCACATTGTAATTGACGTCCCTCGCAGTACCCGATTTCGGCCCCGGACTGACTCCGTTGTCTTAGTGCTGACGCCGTTCGCCCAGGGAGGAGCGAAAATCGGTGCAGTGCCTAGCCGGGCACCGAACTTCCAAGGAAGGAGTGCGCTGTGGATACCCAGTTTGTACGAGATGTTCAAAATTACCAGCTGTCACCGGCTCGCAGAATCTTTGTGATGCAGGAGATTCTCTCCGCGATCGCCAATACCGATCACGGCGAGTTGCGAGAGCGGATCGAACGCATCATCGACATGGATCGGACCAACGTCGAGCGCGACACCAGTTCTCGCAGCTTTCGACGACAGGGGCTCGATCCAAATGCCTCCAAAAGCGGACCGGGCTCCGGTCCCGACCGGCGCCGACGTGCCCATCGCGAATTCGTGGCGCTCGTCGTCTATATTCTGTCGTCGTATTCGGCGGCCACCGCCCGCCACCTGTTGCGACCGGTGAGCCGACAACTGGACCGACTCCACCGATTTGAATCGCGGCCCAGAACGGAGTGCCCGGACCGCTTTGAGCGCCGGCCGTCCAGTCGCGTTTCGACCCCGCGGACCTGATACCGCTGCCCGGTGGTAGTCAATTGTCGATGGCTTGTTGGAGACGCTCTAGGGCGTCGGGCAATTGCGCCAGGAGTTCCTCGCCGCGCTGGAGTTGCTGTTGGCGACCGGCCTCCTCGAGACGTCGCGCAAGCTGCGTGACCTCCACCGAACCGATGGTATCGGCCGCGCCCTTGAGCGTATGGGCCGTCGATTCCACCTGGTCCGGCTCACCGCCGTCGAGGGCCCGGCCCAGAGTATCGATCCAGTCATCGGCTTCGCCGAAGAAGCGATGGGCTAATTCGGCGAGTAACTCCGGGTCTCCACCGACCTGTTCGAGGGCTCGTTCACGATCGAAGATCTCTGGCTGTGGCATGTCGTCGTCCTCCGTTGGTGGTGCGTCAGCATTGGAAGCATCGCCGCCGTCGCCGCCCGCAGCTCGGGGCGCACTTCGGTGACCGGTCCACCGCTCCATGAGCCGATACAGATCGTCGGGCTGCACCGGTTTGGCCATGTAATCGTCCATTCCCGCTTCCAGCATTCGCTCCCGATCGCCCTTCATGGCGTGGGCCGTCAGGGCGACGATCGGCACCTTGTGGTCGATCTGACGGTCGATTTGACGGATCTTGCGCGTGGCCTCGAAGCCGTCCATCCGCGGCATCTGGACGTCCATCAAGACCAGATCGAAGTGCTCCGGATCTTCGCGATAGCGGTGAACGCCGGCGACGCCGTCATCGGCGATCTCGACGCGATGGCCACGGCGCTCAAGGAGCCCCGCGGTGACCTTCTGATTGATGCGGCTATCCTCGACGAGCAACACGCAGGCCCCCTGTCGGTCGTCGCTTTCGGCCTCCGACGGTGCCGATGAATGCAGGCGACTGGCCCCCACGAGGTCGACGATGGCCTCCAGCAGATCCGAGGGTTTGACCGGCTTCGACAGCCAGGTCGTCTTGCCGCCGTGGCGCTGCGAGGGCGCCGGAGCATTTTCGGCGTACGACACGGCAATGACCGGAAGGTGCTCAAAGCGCGAGTCGGCGATCAGTTGATCATAGAGCCGATCATCGAGCGACAATTCCACATCGACGTCGACGACGCACAATTCAATGGGCTCGCCCTGTCGCTTCGCCGCCTCGACGACGTCCTCCAGCCGATCCGGGTCCCGAAGCGTCACCGGCTCTAATTTCCAGGCCGTCAACAGCTCATTTAACAGGCTCTCATCGGCCGGTCGATCCTCGATGATCAGCACTTTCAGCCCCGCCAGGCGGGCCGCCGGGCTGTCGTCGCCGATGCGCTGGCGCTGTCCTCGCTTCAGACGCACTGTAAAGTGAAACGTACTCCCCGCCCCTTGCTCGCTGTCGAGCCATATCTTTCCGCCCATCAACCGCACCAGTTGAGAGGCGATCGCAAGGCCCAGACCGGTCCCCTCGTAGACCCGTCGCACCGAGCCATCGACCTGCTGGAAGGCCTCGAAGATCCGCTCCTGTTGGCTCGGTCCGATGCCGATCCCCGTGTCGCAGACCTCGAAATGCAGGACCACTTCATCGTCGATCTCGTCGCGGATACGAACCGAGACACTGATCTCGCCCTGCTCGGTAAACTTGACGGCATTTCCGATCAGATTGATCAGAATCTGGCGCAGACGCCCCGGATCGCCGACGACGGTATACGGTAGATTGCGCGGCACTTCGTAGGTCAGCGCCAGGTCTTTTTGATCGGCGCGCCGGGCCATCACCTGCAGCGTTTCGGCGACCAGATCTCCGGGGGAAAATTCGCGCACATCGAGTTCCAGCTCCCCGGCCTCGATTTTGGAGAAATCCAGGATATCGTTAAGCAGTGACAACAGACCTCGCGCCGAGCGCTCGAGCAGGGTCAGATACTCTCGCTGTTGAGCGTCGAGATCGGTCTCCTCGAGCAACTCGGCCATGCCGATGACACCATTCATCGGGGTCCGGATCTCGTGGCTCATATTGGCCAGAAACGTGCTTTTGGCCTGGTTGGCCTCCACGGCTTCCTGGCGAGCCCGGGCCATTTCGACGGCCACTTTCTGAAGGCGCTTTCGGTGGTCTCGAAGCGACGCCGTTCGCTCGTCGACGACCTCTTCGATACGCTCGGCGCGGCCGAACATCATCTGCATTAAAAACACACTGATGGCGGTCACGAAGAGACCAAAACTCAAAAATAGCGTCGGCGTCGGGCTGCGGTGGCTGTCCATGTACTCGTCGGTGGCCCGGGCCTCGACGCGCCACTGCTGACCGGGGATATCGAGGGGTTTAGAAAATTGCCGTTCGACGCTGCGCTCGCCGGGCTCGTGTTCGACACCGTGTGGTGCTCCCGGTTCTTCGTCTCCACTCCAACTATACAGTTCGCCGTCGGCTCCATCGACGAGAACGAAGTCGATCGGTACCGGCAGTCGCCGGGCTCGCACTTCATCGACGACCTGGGCGAGATGAAAGACGGCGGCCATCAGCCCCCGGAACTCGGGGCCCGGCTCGTAGACCGGCCCAAAGATTCCGTAGACCGGCGACCCGTCGACATCTTCCAGCGGTCCGATGGCGATGACATCGCCGGCGTCGATGATCTCGTCGAGGTGATCGGCCACCGTGTCGTGCGAACTCCAGTCAAAACCGGGGGGAAACATCTCGGTGGTGGGCACCGAATAATACACCGGGAGGTGTCGATCGCGCCGGGGTGAACGCTCGAATTGACCGTCGTCACCACGGGCCAGCAGCTGGTACTGCGCTCCCCAGACCTCGCGGCCGTCGGCCCGATGGTGTTCGCGCCGATCGCCTTCGATTGCCGGGCTGTAAATAAGCGCCGAAACATCGATCTGCTGTTCCAGATAGGTCTCGACATACAACTCAAATTCGTAGCGCTGGAGGTCGTCGTCGATACTGCGCTCGTAGATCATCATCAGCGCACTTACGGAGTCGACGCGCTCCTGGAGACGCCGCTCAAAGACGTCGATATAGCCCTGGGCATCGAAGCGAAGTTGCACTTGCAGATGCTCGACTTCCCGGTGCTCGAGCCACAGCCAGCCACTGATGCTGGCCGCCACCCCCAGCAGGGACACCAGCACCAGTACGGCGCGGCGCTTCCATGTCGAAAAGGTCCGTTTCGCCTCCTCCCCGTCCAGATCCGCCGAAAACAATTCTTCTTGTCCGCGCGGATCGCGGAGGCGCTCGACCATCTCGTCGGTCGTTTGCTCCACTGAATCCACCCTCGAGAGGGACGTTGCGTCAATGCCAATTTCTCGCCGACTACCCGGTGGAATCGGCTCCCGGCCAATGTAAACACATTCCGTTCAATCCCCGGCAATTCATTGCCCATACCATGGTGTCCGAAGCCGCGTTCGGTGGTGCGAACGCGACGATCGGGCAGTCGGCCCAAGACATGGCATCCAAATTTTTCTATACTGAGCGCCGATATCGTCTTGTTGAGGGCCATGGATTTGTTGCACATCGGTCGGACTATCGATTGGAGAATACGCAATGACATATATTATTTTCGTCGTCGTCTTCGTCGGCGTTATCGCGGCTGTATTCTACGATGGATCGAAGACCAACGAGGCCTGGCAGGAGGCCGCCGAGCGCCTGGGACTGGACTTCACCGACGGCGGCTGGCTCGACGCCACAACGATCACCGGACGACTCCGCGGCATTCCAGTTGAGGTCACGTCGGTGAACCGGGGATCGCGAAAGCGGAGCAAGATCTACACGGTGACCTCTGTCGAGCTGAGGCCTGCCTGCCTGAAATACATCACGGTGAGCGAGCACAGCCTCAGCGACACCATCGGGACCTTTTTTGGCGGCGATGACAAGGAGATCGGTGACGAATCGTTCGACTCCGACTTCCGCATCACCGGTGAACTCAACGAACAGAGCCGCCGATGCCTACAGCACACGAAAGTCCAGAAAGTGATTCGCGATCTGGCTCAGACCTACGAATATTTTAAAATCGAAAAGGGCACCCTCAAATTCGAGAAGCGGCAGCGCAAGCCCACCCCCAGTGAGGTGGTGCTTCGCATCAATCGCGCCGTCGACGCCGCCGAGATCATCAATGACGTCCTCGATAGCGACTCCCGAGACACCACCGAAGAGGCGTCGACACAACAGGGGCAATCCTCGGAGTCGCTGTTTCCGGACCCCGATTCGGGCAACGACATCGACGAGCCGAGACAGCGGTCGAAGCCCCGGCCCGAGCCCGAATCGTCGGAAGTCTGGTAGGCGTCTGCAGGCCACGCTCCTCTGTGGCCACTGCGCCGAATGCGCAGATGTCGAGTGCCCCGACAACAGCCCTCATCGCCAATGGCAATAATGAATCTCCGCCGACTGATAGCATCGCTTCCGCCCCTGCGCCGGGTCGGTCAGTGGTTTGTGCTCGGCGCCGCATTGATCGCCCTCGGGGCCACCGGCTGCATCACAATGACCTCCGACATCGATGACGGTGGCGATACCAGCCGCTTCCAGGACCGCCAGGTTGTGGTCGTCGTCCACGGCATGGGACGCACCGGCTTTTCGATGCGCTCTTTAGAACACACTCTCCGAGATGAGGGCTACGAAGTGGTCAACTGGAGCTACTCCAGTTATTGCTGTTCGGCCGACGAACTCGGCGACGAGCTTCGCGCCGATCTGGAACTCATCGCCGACGGCGATCCGGAGCGCATCCATTTTGTGGGGCACAGCCTGGGAAATATCATCGTCCAGGTCGCCTTAGACGGCGCTCCTCCCGAGTCCGGCGGTCGATTCGTCATGCTCGCACCACCCAATCATGGGTCGGCCTCCGCCGATCGCTACGTCGACTGGCTGGGCTGGCTTCTGACACCGATGGAGGACCTGACAACCGACGACGACAGCACCGTCCACCATCTGGAGGCTCCGACACACTGGGACATCGGCGTCATCGCCGGAGAATACGACGGCAAAGTCAGCATCCCGGAATCCCGCCACCCCGCCCAGGACGATCACACCGTCGTCCCCTCACGCCACACCTTTATTATGACCCGCGACGACGTCCACCAGCTGACGGAAGCGTTTCTCGAAAGCGGCGAATTTTGACCCGGCCATAGGATACCGACACGTCCCGAAAGGCCCCGATATGCCTT
>CAYUPT010000111.1:0-9510 GCA_964446725.1 uncultured Bradymonadales bacterium
GCGGTTTAACACGCGCGACCCCACCGGTTTCATGCGGTTGGTAACGACTTTTTAAAACATAGCGAGGGGGCCGCGGGGGGGGATGGCGCATCAGACTTCGCCGTCGATCTGCTCGGCGAGATCGAAATCCTTGTCGGTGAGGCCGTCGGCGTCGTGGGTCGTCAGCGTCAGATCGACGTTGTTGTAGACATTGAAAATTTCGGGGTGGTGATCGGCGGCTTCGGCGTGTTCGGCGATGCGATTGATGAAATCGATGGCCGACGTAAAGTCGTCGAAGGTCAGCGACCGCTCGATAGTGTCGCCGCTGCGCGTCCAGCCGTCGAGTTCGTCGAGTCGAGCTTCGATGCGTTCGTCGTCGAGTCGTTCGGTACTCATGCGATCTCCCGTGTTGTCAGCAATATCATATCATCGACAGGCGTTGGGTGCTGCGATCAGTGTTTAACCGCGCCGAGTTGATCTTCAAGCGATTCGGCCTGTTGTCGCAGGTTTCGGGCTCGCTCGGTGGCGTCGAAGCGCTCGTTGAGGGAGGCAGCACTTCGAAGTAGTCGCACGGACTGGCGGTTGTGATCTCGTTCGGCCGCCGTAGACGCCATTTTTTCGAGTAATTCCAGCCAGATATCGCGATCGAGTTCGCCGAGCATTGGGTTGTTGTCGATGGTCTCGACGAGGTCCCGGTAGTCGGCGTCGGCCTCTGTCAGAAGGGAGTAAAAGGCAGCGTTGGCCCGGCAGAAGACACGGACGCGCTCGATGTCCAGTTCTTCGGCGTCAGCGCGAGCGCGACCGAGTTCGAGGGCCGCCATCTGCAGGCGGCTCTGAAAGCACTGCAAAAGCCCCATCAGACTTCGGGCCGTGGCGCGGTCTTCGGCCGTTCCGTGGTGATCGACGTGTTCGAGGGTCTCGTCGAGCAGTTGACGGGCATTGTCGAAGCGACCGAACCACATCTCGACGACGGCCAGGTGATTGCGCAGATCGAAGAGCGCCCAGCTCGTCCCGAGCGACTCTTTGATGCGTCGAGCCTCGCGAAGCAGGGTGGTCGCCTCGTTGAACTGGCGTCGGTTGATGGCGACGATCCCCCGATTCATCAGCGGTTGGGAAATGGCGATCTGATCGCCCATTTTCTCGAAGGTGTCGACGGCTGCAGAAAAGTGGTGGTCGGCGGCGTCGAAGTGGCGGGTGCGAAGCGCCAGGATGCCCACGGCATTGCGGGTGGCGCCGATATTAAACGGCGTGCCCAGGGCGCGGTGAATCGACAGACTCTTCTGGAGTCGGGCTTCCGCCTCTTCGTAGTCGCCGCGCTCCGTATCGAGTTGCCCCAGATACCGAAGGGCTTCGGCGACCCCCTGACGGGCGCCGAGGGTGCGGTTTAATTCCAGGGCATCCTGGAGGGTCTGTCGGGCGCGATCGAAGCGATCGGGCTCGTTGAGCGACGGCCGCATCAATGCGCTGCCCAGGGCAATCAAGGCGCTGCTTAGACCCTGGCGGTCCGACGACTCCTCGAGGGCTTGTCGGGCGCGCACAAGGTAGTCGTAGCGCCGATCGAGTTGTCCCTGCCGCTGAGCGGCTTCGGCGAGGTGCATCAGGACCTTGCCGTGGACTTCGGCATTTTCGATTTCACCGAGCATCGACTCCAGGCGGTCTCGAACCTGTGTTCCAGCCCGCGGATCGCCCTGCATGAGGTGGACTTTCGACAATCCGATAAGGGCCTTGGCGATCCCGGCGGCATCGTCGATTTTCTGACTCGAATCCAGAGCCCGGGTGTAGAGTTTGCGAGCCTGCTCGTAGCGGGATTGAATCGTCAGCAGGTGGCCGAAGCCGCGGAGGGCTCGGCATTGTTCGGTGCCGGCGGCCATATCGGCGTCGACGATCTGTCGGTAGTGGTCTTCGGCAAGTCCGAATTCGCCGAATCGCCGAGCGAGGTCGGCCAGCGAGAGATGGGCCTCGGTCCACAACTCGCCGCGCTCGTTGCGATCCTCGAGGACCCCGAGCAATTCTCGGTATTGTTCGCGGGCCCCGCGCAGATCGAAGCGCTCCATGGCCCGTCGACAACTGGCGGCAAGGGTATCGCGGTAGCGCTCGGTGTCACCGCTTCGCCGCCAGTGATCGGCAATTTCGACCAGTGGGATCTCCGACTGGTGTCGGCGGTAGTACTCGACCTTTTTTTCGGCGGCCACGCGGTGGAATTTGCGCATCGACCACTGTTCGCGAACCTCGTCGAGGAGGCTTTCTCGAAGCAGACTATTTTCGAATTCGACGCACAACACGTTGTGGTGCATCGACTGGCGGCAGATGGCCTCCTCGTCGAGTGCGTTGAGGTGGGCGCCGGTGTCGAAGTCGTCGCCGAGGTCGGCGGCCTCCTGGAGGACCAGCTCGAGCAATTCGGCGGGGACCCGCATGCCGAGCACGGCGATCCATCGCAGGACGCGGCGAAGATGAGGGCAGTTGTGGTGTTGTTCGACGGCCTGTTCGATGCGCAGGCTCATCAATTCGATCAGATCCGGCGGCAGCTCGATTTGCCGGGGATTGGCATCTTCCAGTTCCCAGCGCTCGCCGTCTTTGACGAGTTGTCCCTCGTTTTGGAGGTAGCGAATGATCTGGATGGCGTGCAGCGGTACGCCGTGTGAGAGCCAGGCGATGCGCTCTTTGAGTCGGGCCTCCAGCGGAAGGATGGAGTCCAAAAATACGGAGAGGGCCTGGCCGCGGAGTCGGCCGAGTCGGATGCGACTGAATCCGGCACCGATATTGGCGCTGATGGTGTGCAGATGCTGGTCGAGATCGGGATTGAGTTTTCGCTCCTCGGGGCGCATCGACAGCAGCACGACGATCGGACAGGAGTGGGTGCGGACGGTGACCGCCAGGTATTCCAGAAAGGCCAGGGAGGTGCTGTCGGCGTACTGAATATCCTCCAGCGCCAACACGACGGGGCGGCGCTCTGCAAGCTGGATGAGCAGCCGCTCGAGTCGGGCGTACAGCACTCCGGCCTCCGAGCCGGCCAGTGTCTGGGGGCGGGTCGACTGGGGTTGGAGAAAATCGATAAGGCTGTCGATTTCGTGTTCTGTAAACCCGTCGAATTGCTCCAGGTCGGCGCGGATGATGCGCTCTACCTCGCCGCGTTCGCGGTGGGAGATATTCCACAAGCCGGCGATGGCCTCTCGAAGGGCCTCCATCGGCGTGCTGCGCTTTCGGAAGGGAGTTACCGAGACATCGACAGCGGAGTCTTTGAGCTTGCTGGTGACGGCATGCAGCAGGTGTGTTTTGCCAATGCCGCCTTCGCCCTCGAGCAATACGATGTGGCCGGTGGTCGTCTGGGCGGCGCTTCGGATCAGGCCCACCAATTTATCGTATTCGCGGTCGCGACCGATAAGCGGCAGATCGAATCGGGGCTGGGAGCGGCTCAGGCTCTCGAAGGTCTGCTGGGGCGTGGCCTTGTCCGGCAGGTCGTCGTCGACGGGTTCGATTCGCTTGATCTCGACGGAGGGAGGGTCGTCGGAGGCCGCCGGTGTCGATGACGGTGCCGACGGAGGATCGCCATCGATGACGACGGTGTCGTCGGCATTGGCGGCGTCGGGAGCCGAATCATCGCCGGTCTCGTCGGGCAGCGACGTCAGAACCGATTGGTCGGCGTCGGCGCTGGCTTGCGTCGTCGCCTGGTGGACGTCTTCATCGGCCGGTGGGCCGGTGGTCGAAGGCGACGAAATTTCGGATTGTCCACTTCCGGACGGCCGGGCCTCGATATTCATCTGGCGCAGGGCATTGTGAAATGCCTCGAGCAGCGACGAGGCGTCTTCAAAGCGGTGCTGTGGCTCTTTTTCGCAGGCCTTCTGGATCAACTCCGCAAACGCCGTGCCCTTGAGCTCGTCGGTCAACACCGGCACCGGGTCGCGGATCTGTTTGTGAATGACATCCATGCGATTTCGGCCGGTGACCGGAGGCTGGCCGGTCAGCATCTCGAAGAGCAACAGGCCCAGTGCGTAGACGTCGGTCGCCGGAGTAATCTCTTCTGCACAGGCCTGCTCGGGGGCCATATACAGCGGTGTGCCGAAGATGCTTCCCGCTTTCGTCAGGGGCTCTTCGTCCTCTTCGGCGTCGGCGAGTGTCATCTTGGCGACACCGAAGTCCAGTACTTTGACGTAGTCCGATTCTCCGAATAACTCGCAAAGAAAGATATTTTCAGGCTTGAGGTCGCGGTGGACCAGCCCGTGCTGGTGGGCCTCGGAGAGACTCTCCAAAATCTGGATGTAGACGTGGGCCGCTCGCGACCACTCCAGGGCGCCGTGGTTTTGAATCCAGTCGCCCAGCGCGTCGCCGTCGAGAAATTCCATGACCATATAGGCCAATTCGTCGGCGGTCTGGCCGTAGTCGTACAGCGTAATGGTGTTGGGATGGCGCAGCTGGCTGATGTGGTAGGCTTCGCGGCGAAATCGCTTGACGTTGATCGGGTCTTTGGCGACGCCGGGCGTCAGAAACTTCAATGCCACTTCACGGCCGATATTCTCCTGGACCGCTTTATATACCGTACCAAAGCCGCCGGTGCCCAGTACTTCGAGGATGCGAAAACGGCCTGCGATCAGGTCGCCGGCCTCCGGGAGTGCATTTTGTTGTTCGGTCATATGAGATCTCCGGAACGCCGCTACGAGACGTCTCCAAGCAGGCCGGAACAGCGATATCAGGTGGCGGTGCGAACAACGACCGAAGAGTGCGGTTCGGTTGTGAGACAACCCAACGACGATCGGCTGCCGCGATCGCAGCGGCGTCGACTCCCCTCTGGAATCGATGCCCTGTGCGGCACCGTCCGGCCGGTATCCTTACCGTTTCATTAACTATCACGGTCGCGCTCGCAGGTGCAACCAGTGCCGCGATCGAGTCGGTAGTGTTCAGCGAAGAATGGGAGCAGGATCGACAACCGTGGCAGACCACGTCGATGCTGGCGACGAAAAGCTCAATGTGGGATAGCTGAGGAGAGTCTGACCACAGCGGTTTTTGCAGCATAGGAGATGGAAATGAGCGATGTCCTGCGACGAGTTGGCGTGGTGATGGTCGGCGTCGTCTTGGTGATCGTCGCCGTGGTTCTGTGGCGGGCCGTCGACGTGGACTCTCAACAGCGGGCTGTCGAGCCCGTCGACGTCGAACTCGACGATCCCGACGGCGCTGTCGATCGACTTTCGGCGGCCCTCCAGATCCCGACGATCTCGCCTGCCGAGACCGACGAAGAACGACGGGCGTTTGTGGAGCTACGGGAGTTGGTGGCCAGTGAATTTCCAATCATCGACAATGTGGCCGAACACCATCGGAGCTCGGATCTGACGATGCACCTCGAACTTCCCGGTGTCGTCGACGAGGCACCGCATGTGGTGTTTTTGGCGCACGCCGATGTGGTGCCCGTGGAATCGGGAACCGCCGACGAGTGGAGCTATCCGCCGTTTTCGGGGGCTGTCGAAGAGGGATATATCTGGGGCCGGGGAACGCTGGACAACAAGCACAATATGATGGCCCTGCTCGAGGCAGTAGAGGGGATGCTGGCCGGCGGAGAGCGCCCGGATCATACGGTGCATTTGGTCTTTGGCCATGACGAGGAGGTCGGAGGCCTCGACGGAGCGCGCCGGGTGGCCCAGTCGATGGAAGATCGGCAACTCGACGTGGCCGCCGTCTACGACGAGGGACTGGTGATCACCGAGGGACTCGTCCCCGGTGTCGAAGGGCCGATCGGCCTGATCGGCATCGGTGAAAAGGGATATTTGACCGTCGAAATTACTGCCCGCGCCGAAGGCGGGCACGCCTCGATGCCTCCGCAGCATCTGGCGGTCAACCGGCTCAGTCGGGCGCTGGAGGCCATCGACGACGATCCGGCTCCGGCGGCTGTCGATGGGGCGATCGAAGAGATGTTTCGATGGTCGGTCTCGGAGATGGATGTTGTGCACCGAATGATCTTTCGGAATCTATGGCTTTTCGAGCCCCTGGTATTGTCTCAGATGGCCGATGCACCCAGCACCAACGCCGCCGTGCGCACCACGTCGTCGCCGACGATGCTGCGGGCCAGCGATCGCGAAAACGTGCTTCCGCAGCGGGCGGTGGCCACCGTCAATCTACGGATCGATCCGCGGGATTCGATCGACGGTGTCATCGAGCGGATTGAGGCCCGCATCGATGACGATGAAGTAAGCGTTCAGGCCGTTGGTGAGATGCGGTCTGAGCCGAGTCCTCAGGCCTCAATCGAGGGGCCGGAGTTTGAGGCGATAACGACGGCCGCCGGAGAGGTTTTTGGCGATATGCCGGTGGCCCCGGGCTTGGTGGTGGCGGCCACCGATTCGCGCCATTTCACGGAGCTGACCGACGACATCTATCGCTTCAGTCCGGTAGTCCACGACGAGCGCGATCTGGAGCGGATCCACGGCACGGACGAACGAATCGCTGTCGACGCCTATCTGGACCTTATCCGGTACTACGATCGGTTGCTGCGCCAGTGGTAGTGGCGCCGGAGGTTGCCGCTATGGCGCACCGTCGACAGTGGTTTTGGGAAGTGAAAAATCGAGGACGCGATCGGCGAAGTTCGATGTCAGGTTCGGGACATGGGCGCCCATCAGAATCGTCCAGAATTCGACGTCGACGCCGCGGGGACAGTCGTCGTAGCGGCGACGGGAGGTCTCGGTGCCCATAATCAGGCCGTCCAGTGAGATATAGTCATCAATGGAGCTAGACGTCGAGCAGTCGTTGCGCTCGCTCCAGCGTCGGGTCATCGTCCGGGCCCCTGGATAAGCACCGATGACGCCGTTGTAGTAGATGACGGCGTCGTGCGAGCCGTGGATATGCAGCACCGAGACGGTGCCGTCCGGTTCGTCGCAGGTCGACGGGGCGGCGTGACCGCTGCCGGCCAGGCCGACGATACTGGCGATGTCCGAGCCGTACTCACAGGCCAACCGGTAATTCATAAAGGCCCCGTTGGAGTGGCCGACGAGGTGAACGCGCTCTGGGTCGGCGCTGACATGGTCAAAGAGGTCATCGAGAAGCTCGCCGAAGTAGGCGACGTCGTCGGGGTCGGAGCCGTAAAAATCGCAGCAGTAGTCGGTGGCATTCCAGAATTGTTGGCCCGTGGCGTCGGTGCGTCCCTCGGGCAATACGGTGATAAACTGGCGATCGTGGCGCCGGTCGGAGAGTCCGAAGTACGAGTCCTGAATCGACGCCGTCATCGTGTAGCTGTGCAACAAAAAGACGACGGGATACGTCGAGGTCGGGTCGTAATCGTCGGGAAGAAGGACCGTCGCCGGACGGTCGTCGGGACCGATGGTTTCTCCGTCGTCGAAATCGGGTGGATCGTCGCCGTCGTCGCCATCGGAGTCGGCATCCGGGGATTCCGGCGCCTCCCAGTCCTCGGGGGCGGTCAACGCATCGGGCTCTTCGGGACCGGCGTCCAGATCACCGGCGTCGAGGTGCGTCGGCGGGCCGTCGTGATTGGCGTAGATGACGTCGTCGCCGGACTCCGTATCGGCCTGAAGACAGCCGACGGTGGTCGCCACAATCGCGGCGCCGGCAAGCAGGATGATCGAGATCGAAGATCGCATGGCAGACCGGAATAAAAAGCAGTGATAACATCAATATATCAACACCGTAGTGACCTTGGAGCCGGTTCACAAGAACGGCAAATGGCTCTGTCACCGGTTGCAGGTGACGTGGTACACTGATGAGACGTCAATGGAGGCAGCCCGGCGGGGACTGGTTGTTGGCCGAAGTAGACTGTTCGATCGTCGATTCTTTTTTATATCTGGAAGCAGGAGGTCGCTCGATGGAGGTCCAAAAGATGGAATCCGGTGCCCAGCCCGATGGCATCGTACGCGACGTGGTATCCGTGCTGGAGCGAGCTGGTGTTGCGTGCCTGCCCTGTAATGGGACCTATCGACTCTTCGCCGATGTCACCGATGAGTCGGCGGTCATGAGGCTTCTGCAATCGAAACGCCGGGTCAAGAAGGCGCCGTCGCTGGTATTTATCGATGCCATCACCAACCTCCATCAGGTCGTCGACGACGTCGATTCGGTGGCCAGTACCCTGATGAAGGAGTTCTGGCCGGCGCCGCTGACGATCCGCTTCGATCCGAGTCGTGATCTGCCCCGGGACGTCGTCCGGGAATTGACGAAAGCCACCGGCAAAATCGGAGTGCGGATTCCGCAAAATGAATTGTCGCATCGCGTCGTCGAGCGCTTTGGCGGGCCGCTCTTTGTCTCCAGTGCCAACCGGGGTCAGAAATCCGGCGAGACGTCGGCCGCTCAGGTCCGTCACAATTTTCTGGGCCGCATCGATTATTTCCTCGACGGCGGTGACCTCAGTCCGGTTCCCAGTTCGACCGTGATCGACGTGGCCAATAATGATATCGATATCATCCGCTCCGGTGCGATTCCCGAAGAGCGCATCCAGCGCGCCGCGAGCACTTGAATCGGGATCGCCGATTCGCCACGGTAAAGGGGGGCGGTGGCTCACGATTTCTGTTCACTGATTGAGGCTATGAAGTCATTATCTGCTGGCATTGCTGTGTGTTGTATTCTTTCGCTTGCTCTGCTCGTCGGCTGTGGCGACGAGGACCCGGGCACCGACGCCAATGACGGCGATAATGTCGGCGAGGTCAACGACAACAACGACGAGCCGCCGCCGGCTCCCGAATCGCTCCAGGAGCGCTGCGAGGCGGCCTGTGACCGCGTCTACAACGAGTGCGAGGAGCGATTCTACCAGGTCGGCGACGACGGCGGTGTCATCAGTGAACCGGCCTGTGTCGACGGCTGTGTCAACGACAATAAATTCCGCGGCGGCGAGTGGTGTGTGGCGACGATTGCCGAGTGCACGTCGGAGCCGCGCGACATGATCGACGCCTGTCTGCCCGATGATTACCATCCGGCGGCCTGCGACGAACTCGGCGCCTGGCGGCGCGACCACGTCGAATTTGAAGAAGAGCTTCTGGAGTTGGTCAACGACTATCGCACGGAGGGTACGGAATGCGACGGCGAACAGCGGCCGGCTGTCGATGAAGTCCAGTGGGACGCCGAATTGCGCTGTGCAGCGCGGCTGTACAGCCATACCTGGGTGGAGGGCGATGATGACGAACACAACGGAGCCCTTCTGACCGATGCGCAGGCCGCTCAGTGGGCCGTCGAGGCCGGCTACGGCGGGGAATTGACGGGCTACGACGTCCACCACGGACACCGCGATGCCATCGGCCTGGTCGAACACTGGATGGAGGGTCGAAGTGACGACGAGCAGCAAGACCCTCAGTGTTCGATGGTCATGGATGAAGACGCCGAAGTTATCGGATTTGGGCGCTACGACCAGGAGCGCTCGACGGTGATGTTCGGTACTTCCGATTGACTGACACCGAGATCGGGTCGCCGCGAATTTCGACCTGTGGTACTGGATTTGGCGGATACAACTCTTCGATACGACACGACGTAGCATTGAATCCAATTGAGAGCGCGATATGCGACAATTTCAACGTCTGATTTTGCCTGCCGGTCTTGTGATCGCCGTGGCCGTCC
>CAYUPT010000112.1:0-1589 GCA_964446725.1 uncultured Bradymonadales bacterium
TCAAAATGCTCACTGGCGCGGTCGGCGAGCCGTCGCTGCTCTTCGATTTCTTCGACGTCGTCACCATCGTCCTCACTGGCCTCGGCGTCGGCTTCACCGTCGGCGTCGTCGTCCCCTTCTTCTATATCGCCTTCAGAGCCCAGATCGGCGAGTTCGGAATCCAATTCGAACTCCCCGGTGTCCCCCTCTTCGCGGGCATCGATCTCATCATCTTCTTCGACCTCGATGGTGGCACTGAAGTCGTCGTCCTCAAAATCGGCGTGAGCATCGGCAATGCCCATGACGAGATGCGCAAAATAGGCGACCTGCGGATTCTCGACGAGCGGCTCGGCCATGGCCCGCGTCGCCTCCGGCTCGGCACGGCGAGCCTCATTGGCCGCCAGCGCCACGGCGACCTCTGGATCACTGTCCTGAGACGCCAGTTCCGAGGCCAGAGCATCGGCCTGTTCGGCGATCGTGTCGTCGTTATAGCGCGTCAAAAAGATCGATTTCGCCAACAGCAGTCGCCCCTGGTTGGTGGCATCCAAATCGCCGGTCCCGGCGTCGTTGATAACGCTTCGCAGACTTCGGTAGTTGTCGGTGCGAATATCATCGATGCGCAATTCGACGAAATTCGGACCCTCGTCTTCGACGACCTCCTCTTCGGCGAAAAATGCGTGGTACACCCCAAACCCCACGCCGCCAAACAGCAGCAGCCCCACCGCGGTCACTCCCACCAGGGACATCAGCCCTCGCTTCTTGTCGTCGTCGACGGCTTCTTCTTTGGACTTGGTCGCCGACGGAGCGCGTTGCTGGGTCGGGTCTTTGTTCAGCCCCGACGATGCCGGCCGGAAGCGCTCATCTGGACCGTCCGACGGCGGCTGTGACGGCGGCTGAGATGGCGGTGCTCCAGCATCGCCGGTCGACCGCTCCCGTTGTTCCGCTGCCGGCTCCGGCGACGAATCGTCGAGAAGGTCGTCACCGAAGTCGTCGCCGGGCCCCGACGGCCCCGCATCGGGTTCGATATCCCGTTCCCAGTCCTCGAGATCGTCGCCCTCGGGCTCCGACTCGTCTTCCAGAAACGAAAACCCCTGGTCGCCGCCCAGAAAATCGTCGTCGTCCTGCTGTTGATCCGGCGTATCGGCAAACAAATCGTCGTCGTCCATCTCCGACGACTCAAAGAGATCGTCGTCTTCCAGATCCCCGGCGTCGAACTGGTCGTTCGAGAAGGCCTCGTCATGGCTTTCATCGGGACTGTCGTCGACGGGCGCTGCAAAGAGGTCGTCGCTGTCGTCGTCCAGCCCCCCGGAGTCGTCGGGGGCCGCAAAGAGATCCTCGCTGTCCTCGTCGAGTTCCGGCGACGCAAAGAGATCCTCGCTGTCGTCGTCCAGCCCCGAGGATTCCCCGAATAGGTCTTCACTCTCTTCGTCGCCCGCCGGTGCATCAAATAGGTCGTCGTCTTCGTCGTCTTCGATGGGAGCACCGAATAGATCGTCGTCCTCCGGCGGCTCCGACGGCGGCGGTGGCTGATCGGGTCCCCCGGACTGAGGTAGATTGTCCTGCCCTGAGCGCGGCAGGTTATCCTCTCCTGAACGCGGCAGGTTGTCCTG
>CAYUPT010000112.1:1689-9498 GCA_964446725.1 uncultured Bradymonadales bacterium
CCTGAGCGCGGCAGGTTATCCTCTCCTGAACGCGGCAGGTTGTCCTGCCCTGAGCGCGGCAGGTTATCCTCTCCTGAACGCGGTAGATTTTCCTCGCTCGATCGCGGAAGTTCGGCGCTATCCTTGGATTTCGGAAGTTCCGGCCCACCGGAATTTGACGTTGGCGCCGGCAACTCCGGCCCCGACGAGCTCGATGCCGATTTCGGCAACTCTGGCCCGCCGGACTTCGACTTCGGCGTCGGAAGCTCTGGCCCGCCCGAACTCCCCTTGGGGGTCGGCAGATCCGGAGCGCCGGAATTCGACGTCTTCGGAGTTGGAAGCTCCGGACCGCCGCCACCGGATTTCGATGCCGGTAGCTGCGGACCGCCACCACCGGACTTCGACGCCGGCAACTCCGTAGCCCCATCATTCGAGCTATGGGGCTGGCCCATGCGCGTGCGGTTGCCGAGAATATCGGAAAAGGCCTCCACCTCGGCGATCGGCCTCCACACTTCTTTGTCGGTTGATACCTGGGCGTCTTCGCCGATCTTGTCGCCTTCCAGCATCAGCCGAATGGCGTTTTTATCGAAGGGACCGAAGACCTTACCGGTCGGGCGTTTGACGTAATAACGTTCCATGATGGTCGGGGGGACTGGGCCGCAGGTCATTGCAGGACAACGGGGATCACCTCGAGATCCGCACCGCCACTGTAGGTGGGTGAACTCGTGCTCATTACTTTATCGCGGCCATCCCCGTTACACAAGGTATCACACCGGTTGTTGTGCCCGTGGCGCCATCCGGCGAAGAGCCGGTGACGCCCCGATAGATTGTACTAGGCTTCCGCAAAGTGAGACTCCGATCGCTCCAGATGGAGCTCATCGAAGATCTCCTCGAGAAGCGGCACCTGCTCGGTGTATACCGCAAAGGTCGTCGGACCCAGCCGCCGATCGATGAGATCCGGGGCCTCCGACAGGTGGCGAAACCGCTCGGCGGCATCCAGATCCTCAAAGGAGACGACCGTCACCTCCGACTCGATATGAACCGACGGCGACTCGTCGAGCTCCGCCTGCAGCCGAAGCGACTGCGCGGCCGGAAGCCCGCCCTCGCAGCGCGGATCGAGAAATTCACAGATTCCGCGCAGCGGCTCGTCCGGATAGCGGGCTTTGATCTTCTGGGGCTCCAGCCTGAAGAATTGCGACCGCTCCGTCGACTCGTCCTCCAGAAGTGTCGCCAGGTGGTCGAGTTCGACCCGCGTGGCCACATCGCAATCGTAGGGATCGATCATCATCACCAGCGGATCGACGAAATAAAAACAGCGCGGCGGCTCGCCCAGCGCATCGAGTTGCAGTGACTCGTGCGATTCGGCAACTCGATAGACCGCCTCGTGCTGCCCTTCGGTCACAAAGGCGTCGCGGGCCCCCAGTCGCACCAACTCCGCAGAGCTGTCCCGGAGGTCGTGTTCCAGTTGACCACAGATCAGATCGAATTTTTCCGGATCCGGATGGCGCAGCGCCGCTCCGCCGAGGTGAATTGTCAGGCGCCGGTGGGCCCGTTCCCAGTCCCGAAGCTCGAAGTCGACGGCATCCGGTACCGGGGCATGCCCCTCGTCATTGAGCATCTCCAGAAGTGATTCCGCATCGGCGCCCAGCGAATAGCCGCGCTGGACCGACTCTGCGACGAGCTGGAACGTGGCGACTCGCTCATTGAGCTTGCGCCGCTCGCCGACGCGATACAACTCGTGGAGCACGGTAATCGGGGCGTTATCCAGAAATACCATCACCTCAAAGTTCGGCTGCACAATCAGGCAGCCTCCCGGTTCCGGCGGCTCGATTTCGTGCTCCAGCCCCAGCGCCCGTGCCCCTCGCTGCGACAGTCGCGCCAGCCGATGGCCGCTCTCCGACTCGCCCATTTCGATGATCCCACTCCACACCAGCGTCCGCTTTAGGACGGCGTGGATAAATTCGTTGGGATCGGGCTTTCTCGGCAGCTGCGACAGCGTGCGATCCAGGTAGTGGCGATCGAGCTGGGTACACAGCTCCGCCAGTGCATCCAGGGCCACCCAGTCTGCAAATCGAGCCCGCCGCAACACCGAAACCACAAAGCCGCGGGCCCCGATCAAGGGCTGGCCGGTGGTCTCGGACTGCGAGAAGTGCTCTTCGTCGACATGGCGGCTCGCCGACTGCGACAGTCTGAGACTGTCGATTTCATTCCAGAATCGCATCCGCTCCAGGGCATCGAGCAGGCGCCGGTCCCGCTCCGCCCCTTCGGTATGAAAGAAGCGATACAGCGCATCGTCATCGGTCCGACACGTCGAATCGACGGTCTCCAACAGCTGCAACTCGCGGGCCAGACCGACCACAAACGTCAGATAGTCGAAGTGCTCGGCGTCGTGCAGATCCAGGTCTTCGGCCAGCTCTCCTCGCTGCCCGGGCATGCTGATGCCGCGGGCGACGCGGCCCAGGCTGCGCCGATTGGGTGTGCCGTCTTTGTTGAGCTTGAGCGGGTCCCGCCGAATCAGCGCGCACAGATGAAGGAGATTGACCTCCAGATCGCCGATCGTCGCCGGCTGCTCGCTTTCGATGACCTCCGACCACGCCGGGGCATCCAGGGCGTCATCATCGTCGAGATCGTCGAGGCGCTCGTAGGTCGAGCTCAACACCGCAAGATCGCGCTGCAGAAACGTCTCCTGCTCGAGCACTGCGTTTAAGTTGCAGTCGTGCTCGCCTGGATTGGGCAACGCCACAATCCACCCTCGCACAATCAGATTGCGGATCGTCGAACGGGACTCGCCAAATCCCCGAAGCAAGAGATCGCGGCGCAAATTCTCGCCCCGTGCTCGCCCTTCGCGTTCGGCGATCATCCCGAAGACAGCCCGCGCCGTCGGCTCCAGAGCCGACAGATCGATTTCGCTGTCGAGCCCCTCTTCGGCGACGGCGGCTACAACGTCAATATCCTCTTCGACGTCCCAGGTCCGGGAGAAAAACCGCCGCGATGGATCGGCATAGCCCCGATCGAGAAGTTGTGCCAACTCCTTGCGTGTCAGAGGACCCTGAGACGAACGTGATCGTTCAGAACGGCCGTTCAAAGCGCCTCCTCGGCAACGGATTCATCGGGCGACGTGGCGTCATCGCCATCATTGTCGTCGTCCCTGCTATGGATCGAGCCCACCACTCTGGGAAATGTCCCCTCGTCTTTGAGGGTCATCAAAATACCGTCGATCTCATCGGCCGGAACCAACAGGCCCCGGTCGCCGAGTCGACGTATATGGAGATCCAGCGGCTCAATAGCCTGCAGAGTCTCCTCCAGAATCGCGGCATCTTCGCACAACATCAGAGCCAGCCCCCGATGTATTACCAATACGTCTTCAGCCACTCGTTTTCCTCGGTCGAGGAGTTTGCGGATGATTGAGATAAGAACCTGCACCGACGCTCCCGGGTGGAACGTCAGCCGTCATACAACGTCCGCCACAATGTAGGTATTTCCCGTGCGCGGTGTCAACGCAGACGAACAAAAAATCGACAGTACGCCACCACAAGATCCTCGAGATCGACGGCGCATCCTCGTTGACAGCACTTCGAAGCCGGGACTAGTTTGGCCGTCGATCCGATTCGACTCCATCGATTGCCAGACGGCGGCCGGCCACTTCGAGAGCATGGCCATCACCGCCGACGTCTCCCGAGGACATCCATGAGTAGCGACATCAGACTATTTGAGGTCGGACCCCGCGACGGTCTCCAAAACGAGGAGTCCATCGTCGACCCCGCTGACCGTTCGACCATGGTCGAAAAACTCGCCGACGCCGGTGTCCGCGACATCGAAATTGGTTCCTTTGTCCACCCCCGCTGGATTCCTCAGATGGCGGGAACCGACGACGTTGCGCGCGCCATCGAGCGCCGCGACGACGTCCGCTACTGGGCCCTGGTCCCCAACGTCAAAGGCCTCAAACGAGCCATCGACACCGGCATCGAATACGTCGCCGTGTTCATGTCCGCCACCGAGGCCCACAACCAGAAAAACCTCAATCGCTCCGTCGTCGAAAGCCTCGAAGCCCTGGAGGAAACGACGCGCATCGCCGACGGCGAAGACATGACCATCCGCGCCTACATCTCGACGGCTTTTGGCTGCCCCTTTGAGGGCGACGTCGACTTCGAGCGAGTCCTCGAGATCGGTGAACGGCTCCTGGAGATGGGCGCCGAACACCTGTCACTGGGCGATACCATCGGCGTCGGCAGCCCTCCCCAGATCCGCAGCGGCTGTCGCCGGGCCCTCGATGCCTTTGGCGCCGATCGGGTCGCGCTTCACCTCCACGACACCCAGGGACTGGCGCTGGCCAATGCGCTGGTCGCCTACCAGACGGGCGTCCGGATCTTTGATGGCGCCATCGGCGGCATGGGCGGATGCCCCTATGCCCCCGGCGCCTCCGGCAATGTCGCCAGCGAAGATCTGATCAATCTATTTCACCAACTCGACGCCGACACCTCCATCGATCTCGACTCGATGTGCGCTGTCAGTCAGTGGCTCGAGGAATTTCTCGATTTTTCGATCGACGGGCGTTTCTACGCCTGGTGGCGGGCCCAAAAAAACCGGGATACCTGAACGGATTTCCTCCACCGAACCTGACGGCCACACAGCGATACTCCCGGCGGCCATACGCGAAAATCAGGCACCGAATCTATGCGCTTTCACGACTACCGCGAAGCCTATCGCGAGCCCCTTCAATCCGCCATCTGCCAGGTCGTCGACGACGCCGGGCTGGCGGACTCTACACTGGCCTCGATGCTCGACTACCAGATGGAGACCGGCGGCAAGCGCCTCCGCGCCGTGCTGCCACTAATGATCGCCGACGCCCTAAAGACCCCGCCCGAAAAACTGGTGGCCTTCGGTGCCGCCTGCGAATTGATTCACAACGCCACATTGATCCACGACGATCTGCAAGACGGCGATCGACTCCGGCGCGGCCAACCGGCGGTGTGGTCGAAATTCGGCGCCGAACAGGCCATTAACCTCGGCGACGCCATCCTTATGCTCGCTCCCCTGTGTCTGGAATCGGTCGACGTCGACGACCGCCTGCGCTGGAACGTCGCCTCCCGGATGTGTCGACGGGTCCTCCAGGTCATCGACGGCCAGCAACGAGAATTCGAACTCGATATCGATGGCGCCTCCTTCGATGACTACCGACGTATGGTCACCGGAAAGACCAGCGGGCTCTTCGCGCTGCCCATCGTCGAGGCCGCCCGACTCTGCGGCGCCGACCCCGAATTGTGCCGCGGCCTCGAATCCATCGCTCAGCCTCTGGGAGTCTTATTCCAGATTCAGGACGACATCCTCGACCTGTACGGTGACAAAGGCCGCGATGCCCGCGGTGGCGACATCCGCGAAGGAAAGATTTCAGCCCTCGTCGTCGCCTACCTGTCGCGCGCCGACGATACCGATATCGCTCGATTGCGCCAGATTCTCGCCGCCCCCCGCGACGATACCACTGACGACGACGTCCAGTGGGCCACCGTCCAATTTCGCCAATCCGGCGCCCTTCAGACCACCATGGATCGACTGGAGACGCTGCGCGATCGAGCGCTCTCCGCCGATCTATTGGAACATCACCGTCGGCTCCGAACCTTGATCGAAGAGCTCTGCGACGTACTACTGGAACCGATCGACGACCTTCGCTGACCGACGCCCTCATCTCTTCTCGCATCTGCGGTAACGCCCATGAGTAGTGACGACGAACAGAATGGATGCCCCGTAGCCCACCCCTCCAAAGGTGGCGACGATCAACTGACCTATGATTCCTATCTCAAGGTCCCCGATTTGCTGTCGCTGCAGCAATACGAATCGGACCCAACGGCCCACGATGAGTTACTCTTTATCACCATCCATCAGGCCTACGAGCTGTGGTTTAAACAGATTCTATTTGAACTCGACAGTGTCGCCGACGCCATGCGTAGCGACGACATCTACGAGGCATCCCGTCTGCTTCAACGCGTCCTCCAGATCGAGGAGTTGCTCGTCGACCAGATCCACATCCTGGAGACGATGACCCCCCGCGACTTTCTCCGCTTTCGATCGGCACTCAACCCCGCCAGCGGATTTCAGTCCATTCAGTTTCGGGAAGTCGAATTTCTCTCCGGCGTTCGCGACACATCGGTGCTCGAGCACATCGAACAGGACGAAGACGAAGCAAAGCGGCTCCAACAACGACTCGATGAACCGTCGCTGCGAACCGGGTTCTACGAACTGCTGAAGCGACAGGGCTTCGACGTCGAAATCCCCCCCGAGAGCGCCGAGATCTCCGACGAGATGCAGCAACACAATCTCGACGCCCTCTGGGAGCTGTACCGCTATCCGGAGGAAAACTTCCATCTCTACAAACTCTCCGAATCACTCGTCGAACACGACCAGAATATTCTGTTGTGGCGCTTCCACCATGTCCGCGTCGTCGAGCGATTGATCGGCACCAAGACCGGCACCGGCGGATCGGCCGGCGTCAAATACCTCCAATCGACGCTAAATAAACGGGCCTACCCCATTTTATGGGAAGTCCGCGGGACCCTCTCTGACGAAGATATCTACGGCGGTCCCTCCTCCTGAACGCACAGCAGACCGGGGCATCGCCGACACCGCCCCCCTGCTCTCCCCCCCCACCGATGCGCCATCCCGGCCCATCACTGCCATTGCGCTGCGACTCGACATCTCCCCTGGTCTCCCCGGTGTTGAAATGCGCCCTGCCACTCACTACTATCACTCTCATAGTTGAAATAAGTTCGCCATCGCCCAGGCCGTCGTGACCGGTATCGATGGCTCGAAGCTACAAGCGGGGAGTGGCGTATCGAGTTGACCTCGATGCCCACAACGATTGGACATCTCACACGTCATTTTTGATGGGTCGAGCCCAATAGCGCTGCAGCAACAATGCCTGGCACACTCCAGCGTAATTTCAGTCTCCCCCCTTCGCCGCTCAACATGTAGTTCTGAACTGAGGACTTGTATGCAGATAACACCACGCCCGACTGCTCTGCTCTTTATTCTCTTGCTGGCGCTCAGTACCGCCGCCTGTAACGTCACAGACGAACAGCATACCGAAGTCAATCAAGACGACCCGCAGCAAAACCAACAAAACGCCGATAACGACAACGACAACAACCAAAATCAGAATAACCAAAACCAGAACAACCAAAATCAGAACGACGAAAATCAAAACGACGGTGAAGACGATATCCAGCACGCCGAAGTCCATCAGTGGTGTGCTGCCGCCGGTGAAGCATCGGATGGCTCGGTGACGACCTTCAACTGCGCTGGTCCCCACGATGTCTCCGGCTTCGAGGCCACCAACGGAGAAACCACCTGGCAACCCGGAGCCTTTCGCATCGCCGCTGAGTAACGGACCAAATACGCGGCATTGTCGATTCCATTTCTAATCGAGACGTAGGCATACACCATGAATTTGCACACAGCCCCCCTCAAATCGACCTGCTTTGTCGCCGTCGTCGCCATGGCAATGTTGGTCGCCGGTCCCGTCTTCGCCGATGTTCCGGTCAGTATCACCCAGCAGGGCCGATTACTCGACAGCGACGGTGATCCCCGTACCGGGCCAACTGATTTGCTATTTGAGATTCATGATTCAGCCACCTCAGACAGCGTCCTGTGGAGCGACGAGGTCAACGTCAACCTCGGCGACAATGGCGTCTACAGCGCCACGCTGGGAGGCGAAAGCAATCCCATCGACGCCGATCTGCTTCGCGAGGGGAGTGCCTATATGGCGTTGACCGTCGACGGCAGTGAATTGGAGCCCCGCCTTGAGATGAATTCCGTGCCCTTTGCATCGATCGCCGA
>CAYUPT010000113.1:0-9473 GCA_964446725.1 uncultured Bradymonadales bacterium
CGTTGCCCTCGAGCGTCGTCAGGTCGATCATGGAGATAACGATCTCCAGGCCCCGGGCCTTGGCTTCTTTCTTGATGCTTCGAGACTTGAACCGAGCCGCGCGTTCGTCGGCGGCGACTTTGTCGACCGACGGGACTCGGGGAGCGACGTAATTGGTGGTCATAGTCATTCCGAGTTTGGAAGGTGGAAAAGCAAACCGCTGCGTGGGGGCGAAGGTATTACGGTTCAAGGCGTTATAACGGAGCCGACAAGTTGAGGCAAGACTTCGACGCCGGGCCATATCCCACACCGCACCCCCGGATTGAATTTTTCGCCCGCCGAGGCGATTTCGTTTCGCATCGCCGACATTATCGCCAGTTTTTCGCCGCTATTGTTGACATACTTAGTGGACGTTCACTAAGCTTGGCCGCTAGGATAAATCTGACCAAATTGCGGCTTGCTGACTGTTTTTTGCGCTGGCCGACCGCCGGGAGAGGACATGCTCGACGACGACCCATTTGCAACCGAAGAGCAACGCGAACTCGAGGAGTTGTCAGAGGCGGTCCTTGACGAGGAAGCCGAGCGCGCTCAGGCCAGTATTCCGGTCCTCCACGAGGTGGTCGACGAATTGGCCGACCGGGTCTCCGATCGCCGCTGTGTGGGACTTATCATGGTCGATACGGCGAACCTCGAGGACTGGGAGCGGCGCCACGGTGCCAAGCCCTTTTCAGCGCTGATCGGACAACTCGCCGAAGCCGCCCGAGCAGCCCGCGGCGACGCGATCCGCAGCGAGGATATTGTCTGTCTCAATCGCCCCCATGGCGACACGGTGTTGCTATTTCTCGCCCAGCCCAGAGGCAACGACGAGGGACCGGCTCCGCGCGTCGACCTGGAAGACGTCATGGCCCGCTTCAAGCACCAGCTCTTCGAGCCCTTTGCCGCCAGCAAAATGACGTTTCACCGCGCCCTGGACTCGGTGTCGATGGGCAGTGCATTGCTGTTGCACAACTCCTCGGTCGACCCGCGCCGCGAGATCTATCGCGCCATCCGTCGGGCCCGCGCCGATGCGGAAGTCAAGTTTCACGAAATGCAACGCCGGCGCCATCGCGTCGTCGGTCATATGATCGCCCACCAGAAAATTCGCACCCGCTACCAGCCCATCGTCGAGCTTCCGAGCCGGCGTATCACCGGATTTGAGGCGCTGAGCCGCGCTGAAAAGACCGACGCCGAAGAACTTGGCGTGCACCTCTTCGTCGCCGCCTCCCGAGCTGAACTGGATGGTGAACTCGATCAGGCCTGCCGTCAGCTCTCCGTCAAGCGACGGCCGGAGATGGACAATCAAACAAAGCTCTTCGTCAACTGCCTTCCCCCCACCTTCTTCGAGCCGAATCGCGAACTCAACCAGCTCGTCGAACGCTGGCTCGACGACGGTCTTTCTCCGCAGCAATTGGTCTTTGAAATCACCGAAAAGATCACCCACGAGCAGGCGGTGCGCATCATGCCCACCGTCGAGCGACTCCGCGAACAGGGATTTACCTTCGCCCTCGACGATGTGGGAACGGGAGCCGCCAATCTTCGACTTCTCGCCGATCTCGCTCCGGCCTACATCAAAATGGATCTGACGCTGACCCGCGGCATTCACGAGAGTCAGCGCAAGCGAGATCTGGCGCAATATCTCATCGATCTCGCCGACAAAAGCGACGCCCGACTCATCGCCGAGGGCATCGAAAAGCGCGCCGAACTCGAGACTATTATTGACCTGGGAATTGAACTGGGACAGGGCTATTTTCTGGGCCGACCGAAGCCGGCCCAGGAATGGTTAATCTCGTCCTAACACTGCTTGGTCATTCTTTCGCACGAGTGGCTCGCACAGCGCAGACGCGGGAGGTCCAGGAAATGGATCGCGCATCTGAGACTGCGAGACGCCGGAGAAAAGTGACCAAGTAGTACGAAATAGCTGCTCGAGATAGCGTGCCCACGGGATGACGTCGGCGCCAATGGTTGAGGCGACGAAAGTTCAAGCGTTTAAAAAGCTGTTGGAGCCGATGACATCCCCTGGTCGGACGAGGAGCACAGAGACGGGGGCTCGGAGCAGTGCAACACCCACATCACAGGGCGGTAGCAAGAGATCAGCGCCGGACCGACGATCCTTCACCGGGCTTCGATACGTGCTGAACGACCTCACCGATCTGCTCTCCGGAGGCTCCTCGGGCCAGATCGGCCTGCGATAGGACGCCGTAGCACTCGCCATTGTCATCGACGACCAACAGGCGGCGAATCTGATTATTCTCCATCAACTCCATCGCCTCCTGAAAATCGCTGTCGAAGTGGATGGTCACCGGGTTTTCGGTCATCACATCTCCGGCGGTCTTCTCCAGTGGATTGTGGCCATCGGCGATACAGCGAACGACGATATCGCGATCGGTAATCGTTCCAATCGGCTCATTGGAGCCGTCTTCGGCCAGTATTGGAATCATCCCGCAGTCATTGTCGCGCATCATCCCCGCCACCTCCTGAAGTGAGGCGTTGGAGTTGCAGGTCTGCGGATTCTTGGTGATCAGGTCTTGGAGTTCCATCGCTCGTCTCCCGTGCTGGTAGTTAGGAAGGTGAATCGGATTTCGGAGCCCAAAGACACGGTCGCCATATCCCTGCCAACCGACTACAGCTCGCAGGTGATCGACCAGTCTTTAGCTCACGACTGAAGTTATTCCCGAGTCGTCGTTCACCAAAAAGGCGATAGATGTTCCGGCCCCTGTGTCACTGACCGAACCCGGTCCCGGTGGTCTCCAAGAAATGGCGAAGGCGGCCCCCTACAGGGCCGCCTCCAGACCTCAATTCGGGTCGCTACCGGTTAACGGATGAGTCTCACTCCGCCGCCACAATCGGACGTCGGCGTCGAGTCCGAGCTGCCGTCGTGCAGTGCCGGGTGATCGTTGCCGTGGTGTTCGATGAATTCACCGCGGACTTCGTCGACTCGGGCGTCGCGAATTTCGTGCTCTCGATTCAACTCCTGCTGGGCCCGGAGGCTCGTCTCGACCGCATCGACGCAATCGTGGTGATAATCGGCCAGCGGCATCGCCTCCTCGCACAGCGAGTCGACGGAGGTGTCGTCGTATTCGGCGAAGAATTTCGACGTCGCCGAGCGCATCAGCGGATGGACGTCGCCGTCGTCGAGGGCATCGACATCGCTAAAGAGCACCGCGGCGCCCAAAATCTCGACGACCGTCTTGCGGTCGCCATCGGCGAGCCGATCGAGACAGCGGTTGTAGCGATTTCGAAGTTCGTTGAAGCGCGTCAGCGACTCGTAGCGCGCCAATCCATCGTCGGCCTGATTGGTCATGGTGAATTCGACGAATAGCCCGGTGTGAACGATCTCACATTGGTCGGGCGTCAGTGCCAGGGCGCGAACGTAGAGCTCTCGGGCGCGCTCGGTCTCCAATTTTCGCGGCTCCCACATCCCGGCCCAGGCGAGGTTATTGGCCATGATACCGTTGCGGTGATGGGTGACCGCTTCCATGCCCCGCTCCAGGGTATCGATGGCGCCGGCGTGATCGCCCAGCACGCTCTGGTGATACCCCTTGAGATTGTACAGGTACTCCGAACGCGGATGATGCTGGAGGCCGGCGCCGGCGAAATCGACGACCGCCTCCGAGCGGTCGTGCTCATCGAGGCACTCCACAAAGCGGCTCCAGGCAATTTCGGGCCACGTCGATGGGTCGCCATTATAGCGGATGGCGACGTGATCACAGACCGATGTGCGCTCCAGGACCGACTGCGCCGTCGGCTCATCGAAGTCGAACTCATCGGTGGAGTCATGGTCGTTGAGAGCCGTAAATGCAGTGGTGCCGAGCACCGTAAAAAAGTACAGCGACACCACGGCGACTGTCGCCGGGGCGGCACTGGTCAAGATTGTTCGCGGGGTAATGGCCATAACCAACTCTCCTTATTTCCTCCGAAGGACCGGAACTCGCCGGGGACGCTACCGTCTAGAATACCGGAACCAACGACAGCGCTCAAATTGAATTTTTCGCTCCATTCAATTCGACGATGTGGCCTCTGCCACAGAATAAACATAAGCGGCGAGCGCGTCGTTTCCACCCCGGATCGGGCCCACGGCCGTCGCGCCCCGGGCCCTGGGGGCCACCGATCGGCGCCCATCGAGGGGAGAAAATGGGCGTCACTCCTCGTTGGGCACCCAGTTCTCGATGATGCGCTGGCGTCCACGGGCAACCCCAAGACAGCGATCGTCGACGTCGTCGGTGATCACGCTTCCGGCCCCCACATAGGCCCGTTCGCCGATATTGACCGGGGCGACCAGCGACGCGTTGGAGCCGATAAAGGCCCCGGCGCCGATGGTGGTCTTCGACTTCTTTTCGCCGTCGTAGTTACAGGTGATCGTGCCGGCGCCGATATTGGCCCCTGGCCCGATATCGGCGTCGCCCAGATAGGTCAGATGACCGGCTTTGGCGCCGTCATCGAGTCGGGCTTTTTTGACCTCCACGAAATTGCCGACTTTGCAGTCTTTGCCGATGTCGGCGCCGGGCCGAAGATGGGCGCTGGGCCCGATATTGGAGCCGTCGTCGACACGGGCCTCGGTCAGATAACTATTGGCCTTGAGATGGACGTCGGCGCCGATCTGGCAGTCTTTGACCACGCAGCCCGACTCCACGACGGTGCCGGAATCGATGGTGGTATCGCCCTGGAGGACGACCCCCGGATACAGGGTGGTATCGCGGGCCAATTCAACCCCCGGTTCCACCACCGTATTGTCGGGGTCGACGAAGGTGACGCCGTCGAGCATCCAGCCGTGATTGATCCGGCGACGGGCAAAATCGGTGGCCGCCGCCAGATCGGCGCGGTTGTTGACGCCCTGAATCATCTCCGGATTGTCGACGGCCCAGCCAAAGACACCGCCTTCGCGCGCGCCGTACTCGATGAGATCCGTCAGATAGTACTCCCCCTGCGCATTGTCCGGTTCATCGCCCATAATCTGGGCCAGGGCATCCATCAGCATCGATGTTCGCACCAGATAGATACCGGCGTTGATTTCATCGATGGCCCGCTGCTCGTCGGTGGCATCGGCGTACTCCACAATCGCCTCCACGCGACCGCTGTCGCCGCGCACGATCCGTCCGTACTGCGCCGGATCATCGACGATGGCCGTCACCAACCCCACATCGGCCCCGGAATCGACGGTGGCCTCAAAGAACTGACTCAGCGCCGCCCCGTCCATATTCGGTACATCACCGCAGAGTATGGCGGTGTAGTCGATGTCCCGATCGATGGCGTCGCGAGCCGCCCACACCGCGTGGGCCGTGCCCTGTTGTTCGCTCTGGACGGCGAAGTCGAGCTGGTCGGCGTAATCGCGCTCCCGAAGACAGTCCTCGACGCGCTCGCGCTGATGGCCCAGCACGGAGATGACCTTGCTGGAGCCGGAGTCGAGCGCCGCCTCGACGACGTGCTCGATCATCGGTTTGCCCAGAATGTCGTGAAGAACCTTGATGGTCTCGGAGCGCATTCTCGTTCCGAGACCGGCAGCCAGAATAACAGATTGGATCGTCGTGGAGCCACTCATGGTATTCATTCCCGGTCGGTGCGCGCCGGACACCGCTACCGCGTCATCGATGCCCGACGACATTGGAGGTGATCATTCGGCACTAGAGACGTGTTCACTATCGGTGCTCTCTGTCGATTCGGCCCGTTCGGCGTCCGCTTCGCCATCGCCCGTCGAATCGCTGTCGTCGGACTGCGGCGGTTCGTCCTGTCGCTCCAGCGGATAGCCCCGGTCTTCGGGACCGACGGCGTAGGCCAGTGACCTTCGCGCATCGGCCGTCGCCTTCTGAAAGGCAATCTCCTGGGCGACCTGCGGGTTGGTGACCACGGTCTCTCCGCTCTCCTCTTCGAAGCGACGCACGACGGCGTCGAATTCCGAACAGGCCTGGGCGATGACGGCCTTCTTTTTGCGATAGGGCAAAAAGCTCGACTTGAACCCATTGATCATCAATTTTCGGAGATCGCCGATATTGAAGTCGTAGTACTGAACGGCGCGGCAATACTCGTCGGTCACCGAGGTATCGGTGACCAGGCGATTGTCGGTGTTGATGGTGCACCGAATCCCGTAGGACATATAAAACGACAGCGGATGGGATTCGAAGCTCTTGCAGGCCCGGGTCTGGATATTGCTCGTCAGACAGACCTCGAGCGGAATGCGGCGGTCGTTGACATAATTGAGCAGATCGCCGTCTTCGCGAAGTCGCGTTCCGTGACCGATCCGGTGGGCACCGCCCATATGCAGGGCCTGGTGGATGCTTTCGGGCCCGTAGGCCTCACCGGCGTGAATCGTCAAATTGACGTTATTGTTGCGCACCAGATAAAAGGCGTCGCGGTAGTCCTTGGCCGGGTTATTGGCCTCCGCTCCCGCCAAATCAAAGCCGACAACACCCTTGTTTTTAAAGGCCACGCACAATTCGGCCATCCGAAGCGATGCCTCGGGCGTCATGTGGCGAATCCCGCAGATGATCTGGCCGCTCATCAACCCGTACTGGCGCTTGGCCTCCCGAAGCCCCTCGGCGACGGCCTCCACAATCACCGGATAGGATAGCCCGTTTTCGGTGTGCAGCAGCGGCGAGTAGCGCACCTCCATATAGCGGACGTTTTCACGGGCCGCGTCCTCGCCCAGTTCAAAGGCCACTCGGTAGAGGGCCTCCTTGGTCTGCAGAACACTGAGCGTGATATCGAAGGCCCGAAGATAATCGGTCAGGTCCTCGCAGATCGCGCCGGCATTCATGATCTCTTTGAGCTCTTCTTCATTCTGCGGATCGCCGGGCAAGTCGACGCCCTGCTTGTCGGCCAACTCCAGAATCGTACTCAATCGGGGACTGCCATCGAGATGGACATGGAGGTCGGTTTTGGGCATTTGCTCAATAAATTCACGATTCATTTTCATATGTTACCTCCTTGCAGTCGCGTTACCAGATCCAACTCCCCGGACGTGGTTCATCAGATGAATTGGCGGATTGTAAGTACAAATCAATCGAAATGTCGAGGCCACCCGTCAGATAAGCCACGCCTCTGACAACTAAAGTTTCGGATCCAGCAATTATTCCTCGGACGAACGCCGCGGCCTCAATTGACGTAGCGATCGGGGTCGGAATCGGAACCGACGACATTAAACTGCTGTCGTTTCTTGTCGCGCTTGTATCGCCGGTAGGCCTGTTTGATGCGCCGCGGGCGCCACCAGCCGGAGACGATGAGAAGCCCCGTTATGAGCCCGCCGAGGTGACCGGCGATGCTGATCGGCTCCTGGGCGACGGCGACCCGAAAGATGTCAAACGCCACCACCACCGGAATCAACACCTTGCCCTTCATGGGAATGAAAAATAGATAGATCTTGCGATTCCAGTTCTGCCAGGCAAAGGCGGCGAGCACGCCCATGACCGCTCCCGAATAGCCCAGCGTCGGCGCAAAATGCGTCGTCTCCACCGCCCAGAACACCACCGCCTGAGAGGCGACGACGGCCACTCCGCCGCCGACGGCACAGGCGGCGTTAAAGCTCCACCATTTCTTTTCGGACCACCGCGCTGCGATCTCTCCGCCGAAGAGCCACAACACCACCATATTAAATAGCAGGTGCATAAAATCGGCGTGAAACAGCGCGTAGGTGATCACCGTCCAGATCTGCAGGTCCCAGACGGCGGCGTCGAAGGATACCAGCATATAGTCGTGGACCACCCCGTGCAGCGGGGCGTTGTTGATCGATAAGATCCACAACAAAAACAGCGCGGCGGCCAGCCCTTTGATGCTTCTTGGAATCGGCGGCCATTGTGCCTGAAGTCGTGCCATGGTCCCGTCGCCTCGACGTCAAAAAAAGTGGAACTCGACTACTGTGATGCCGGATTGATTCGGCATCTCAACATGGAGATGCCCAGCGGGTCGACGCCCGGCGGTCCGCTGTGGTATGCCGCGCCTGAAGCAGGCAGTACCTAAAGCAGGTTCCCCAGAAGGGAACACAATCAGTAAGGATGGATCAACGATGGCCGAAATCAAACCATTTCGGGGCATTCGCTACCACTGGGAACAGCTCGACGAAGGTCAGATGCAGGACCTGGTGGCACCGCCGTATGATGTCATCGGCGACGAACAACAGGAGCTTCTGTACCGGCGTCACCCCGCCAATGTGGTGCGACTGGACCTCAATCGCATCCAGCGCTCCGATACCAGCGACGACAATCGCTACGAGCGGGCTCGACGCCACCTCTTTGACTGGATCGCCGAGGGCATACTGGTCGTCGATCGAAGCCCTTCGATCTATATTCACGAGCAGGAATTTGTCGATGAGACCGGCACCCGCTACATCCGCCGCGGATTCATCTCGCTGGTCAAATTAGAGGATTACGAAGACAACGTCGTCCTGCCTCACGAACGCACGCTCAAAGGCCCCAAAGAAGATCGCCTCCAGCTTATGAAGGCCACGGAGTGCAATCTCAGCCAGATCTTCTTTCTGTACGACGATCCCCCGTCGGCCGTCGACGAAGTCCTGTTTAAAAAGGTCGATGACGGCGCCGCCCCGGAGGTCGATATCACCACCGACGACGGCATCAGCCACCGGCTGTGGTCGGTGACCGACGAGGTCAAACACAGCCAGGTCGCCGAACAACTTAAGGGCTCGCCGCTTCTTATCGCCGACGGCCACCACCGCTACGAGACGGCCCTGGCCTATCGCAACTTCCGTCGACGCATCGACGATGACCCCGCCGACGACGCGCCCTACGAGTACGTCATGGGCTTTTTCGTCAACATGCACGACCCGGGCCTGCAGGTCTTTCCGACCCACCGCATCGTCCACTCCGTCGACGACTTTGATTTCGGCGAATTTCGCCAGCAACTCGAAGATTCCCCGGTATTTTCGGTGGAGTCGATCTCCGCCGATACGCGGGACGACCTCGAGAAATTGCGCGCCGACCTCGCCGACAGTGCCGAAGGCGGTCCCACCTTTGCGATAATGACCCCGGGAAGTACCGACGGCATCTGGGTGCAGTTTACCGGCGACGAGGACGCCCCGTTTTTTGACGACGACGAAATCCCGGACGCCGTGCGCCGACTGGATGTCACCATCCTGCACGACGGCATCTTCGAGCCGATCCTCGGCATTGACCGCCAGGCCCAGCGCGACATGTCGAATCTGGCCTACGTCAAAAGCTGGGAAGGCGCCGAAGAGGCGCTGGCCGGCCATATCGAAAACTGGGATAACGGTGACGACACCGACGAGACGCCGTCGACGCAGATGGTGGTCTTTATGAACCCCACCCGCGTCAGCCAGGTCAACGACGTCTGTCTGTCCGGTGGGAAAATGCCGCAAAAATCGACGTATTTCTATCCCAAAATTTTAAGTGGATTGGCCTTCAATCCGCTTTAATTGTGCGGTTTCACCGGCCCGAAGTCGGTGAAAACCGCGCGAAAATATCGGCCCCAAGTCGGTAAAAACCGCGCAAAAC
>CAYUPT010000114.1:0-9410 GCA_964446725.1 uncultured Bradymonadales bacterium
CGACCTATTCGGCGGGCGCCGTCGCGCTTGCAGTCGAGAGCAACGAGACCACCGAGGTGTCGCTCGTGTATACGACGGTACCGGGCGAGGTCGATGTGGAGGTCACGGGTCTACCACAGGGAGTGGACCACGATCTGGAGCTCGTCGGCGATCAGAACTACACGGTGCCCCAGGACGGCGCGGTCACCGATGTCGAACCGGGCAGCTACACACTGGAGGCGTCACAGGTCGAAGATGGATTGTCGGCGTTTGAGGCCGCCGATGTGTCGGTGGATGTCGAAAGCGACGAGACCACCGAAGTCGATGTGGATTACGCGCTGATCCTCGCCGATCTGGAAGTCGTCGTCACGGGCTTGCCATCCGGGATCAACGGCGAGGTCACCGTCCAGGGCGGCGACATCGACGAAACCGTGACGGCTCCGCTCCAGTACAACGATATCGAACCCGGGGAGTACACCATTACGCCCCTGGACGTCGACGACGACCCGGCGACGTATACCGCCGCCGGCCAGAGCCTGTCGATTCAAAGCGGCGATAATGCTTCGGTGACCATCGATTACGAGGTGGTGCTCGGCAATCTGGGCTTCTGTATCAACGGCCTCGACGACGGTCTGGAGTCCAATATCACTGTCGTTGGCCCCGACGGATACAGCAATGACATCGTCACCACGGAGGACTCCGTGGAATTGGAGGACCTCCAACCGGGGAGCTACGATATCCTTGTCGGCGATGTCGACGACGAGCCCCGTCGCTTTTCCGGTGACAATATCGATGTCGTCGTCGAAAGCGATGACACGAAGTTTGAGCAGGTACACTACGAGGTGGTGCCCGGAGAGCTGTCGCTGGAGGCCTCGGGACTGCCCGATGAGCACCAGATGATGGCCGACGTCACGGGACCGGGCTTTTCGGATACCTTCACCGGAGAGCAGGTGATCGATGAGTTGGAACCCGGCGACTACACCGTCGACTTTCTGGAGAGCGAGATCGATGGGGTCATCTACGCGCCGGACCCCGATGAGGTGACGGTCGAGGTCTCGAGTCAGGGCCTGGCCGACACTGCCTCCGCCAGTACGCAGTACGAATTGGTTTTGGGAGAACTGAGTGTGACATCGACGGGGCTTCCCGATGAGTTGGCTCTGTCGGCGGAGATCGGCGGCCCCGATGAGTTCTCGACGTCCATCAACGACGCGACGACCCTCGAGGATCTGGAGCCCGGTGACTACAACGTGACCTTTCTGGAGCGAGATCGCACCGTGGGTTCGGTCATAACCGAAATCTACAGAGTGGAAAACGCCACGGAAACCGTCACCGTCGTCAGTGACGATGAGGCCAGCGTCAACGGGGAATACGAAGTGGTCGACGGCCAGTTGGTTGTAGACTTTGATTTCCCCGCCGAAGACGGAGCCGGCGAACCTCTGGAGCCGTCTTTTGTCGTCATTGACGAAGATGACACAGAGGTTGATGGTTTTACCGTCACCGACCCGACGCAGAATGAAGAAATCGATCTGGAGCCGGGCTTCTACAGCATCGAACAGGACGGTTCGCTGGAAGATGCCTGGGGCAATACCGTCGAATTCGAGGGATTGGGGTCGACATTTGGCGTCGAGTCCGAGACGAACACGGATGAAACGATCAGTGCTCCGCTGCCCACGGAGGTTACAGTCGAAGACGATGATGCGTCGATGTACGGCAGCCTGCGAGAAGTGGTCAATCGCGTCGAAGACCACAGTGCGATCACCTTTGCAGAGGCCGTTGATACGATCTCCTTGACCCAGGGCGTCATCGATGTCGACCGGCCCCTGAGCTTTATCGGTGATGTCGCCATCGAGCCCGAAAATAGCGACCATCGGATCTTCGATGTCGGTTTTCAGGCCGACACGGACATCACCTTTCAGGGGTTGAGACTTCAGAACGGCGATGGCGACGGCGGCGGGGCGGTTCGCATCGATGTGCAGGACGTGGACATCACGTTTTTTGATGTCCAATTTTCCAACAATATGTCCGACAGCGACGGCGGCGCCGTCCGCATCGCCCACGGCGTTGACGATAGCGTGACATTTTCCGGTTCCGTATTCGAAAATAATGAGGCTGACATGGCGGGCGGCGCCGTGTATGCCGGACCCGATACGAATGTGGATATTGTGGAGTCGGAGTTTCTGGCAAATAGTGCCGGCGACGGTGGTGGTGCTCTCTACCTGTCGGGCGACCACACCGTCGACACCGCTTATTTCTACGATAATACTGCGGAGGATGGAGGCGCCATCTACATCGACAGCGGTACACTCGATGTCGACAAGACGCTATTCGAGGAGAATTCCGCCGACGTCAACGGCGGCGGAATTTACAGTGCCGCCACCGTCGATGTGAAAAACTCGACGTTCTCCGGAAATACTGTGAGCAGTGGAAGTGCCGGGATTGCCACATCGCGCGGCGGAGGTGTGTACTTCGAACAAGACGCCGTAAGCTCGATGCTTCACGTCACTCTGGTGAACAATACGGCCGATGAGGGGGCCGGAATCTACAGTGACGACTCGCCGGATATCCGACTGCGCAGCAGTTACCTTTATAATTCGGGCGCCGCCGAAGATATCGAAGTCGATGACTCGATGGTGGGTAGCGAAACTCCCGTGGGATCGAATGGGTATAACTTCATCAACGACGTCTCCGGCGAGGCCTTTGAGGAAGCCACAGAGGATATAACCAATGAGGACTCGGACTTCGAGGTGCTGGATGAAAACGGCGGGTTTACCAAGACCCATGCCATCACCGGCGGCGAACTGGGCTATCGGGATATCGATTCCGGCGATTGTCTCGATTTTTCGGGAGACCCCGTCGACGACGATCAGCGAGGAGAAGAACGGCCGTTTGAGGGACAGTGCACGCGTGGGGCCTGGGAGGAAGATGACGCGACGGCGACGGTCAACTGAACTCATCAGCGCCGTCTGCCACCGGTGAAAAGCAACTCCCGTCGTCCGTGGATCGCGCGGGCGACGGGATTTTTTTATCTACCGGCTGCGTTGTCGGCATCCGGTTGCGGTCGAAGGACTAATACCGGGCAGTCCATCTGGCCGGTCAGTTGGTCGATATCGTCATCGCCGGGATAGGTGTCGTTGGAGGGGACGACGACCAGATCGGAGTGGACGTTGGTCGCGACCTGGACGATGGACGCCGTGTCACAACAGGTAATGCGTCGGATGTGGGGATGGACGCGAACACCTTGCTGGCGGATGGCGGAAGTGACTTCGCGGCGCACTGTTTCGGTCTTCTGGGCGTCGGCGCCGACGGCGAGCACACTGAGCATCAGCGGGTGTTTCTGGGCGAGCTGAAGGGCCATGCGGAGTCCGCGTCGGGCTTCCTCGGAGCCGTCGTGGACAACGGAAATGGAGCGGAACGGTCGGGGGGGAGCATCGACAAAGACCACCGGATTGGACAGCTGGCATCCCATGCGGTGGCATTTCGAGGTGGTGCGGACATGGGGCGCGAGATGCCGTCCCGAACTACCGACGACCAGAAGGTCCGTATCGTCGCTTAGCTTTTGGATCTTTGAGGGAGCGTCGTCGCCGATCAACTCGAAGCGAGCCTGGAGGCGATAGCGCTGTGAGAGGCGTGCGACACGGTCGTGCATTCGACGGGCCAGAGCTCGAGAACTGCAGCGCATGGAGTCGGTGTTGACACCGCGGTGGAGTCCCGTCGGCAGATCGATGGCGCGGGCGACCGGATGGTTTTCGAGTCGCTGCAGGCGCTGGTCTTCGACGAAGAGCGTCAGCAGGCGGGCGTCGAGTCCGGCGGCCAGCGCCGCCGCCGACTCCAGCGCCGGTGTCGGATCGCTGGTGACGTCGAGGATCACGAGCACGCGGCCAAAGGAGGCGGAACGACTCGTGTTGGACATGGCGTCGTGGCGAGGTTTGGGAGAGGACATCGGTGGCTCCATGGCAGTGGTGAACGTCGGATCATTCCTCGACAGTTCGCCCGTTGGACTGTCGGGCGAAGTCGATGGCCTGATCGGCCAAATCTTGCAGGCGCTGTTGGACGCGGCCGTTGAGTGTATCGGCCGGGAATTGACGGTCGTCGTCGGCTTCGCCGGCGGGTAGCCCGGTGAGAATCGAGGTCGCTTCATCGACGTCGGAAACCGCCCAGATGGCGAAGTCGCCGTCATCGACGGCATCGACGACTTCGTCGCGGAGCATCAAATGCTTGATGTTCGATTCCGGGACAATCACACCCTGGTCGCCGGTCAATCCGCGGCGTCGACAGATATCGAAAAAGCCCTCGACCTTCTCGTTGACTCCGCCGATGGCCTGAACCTGTCCACGCTGGTTGACCGATCCCGTAATGGCGATGTTCTGCGCGATCGGGGCTTCGGCGAGTGCCGACTTGAGGGCACAGACCTCGGCGAGCGATGCGCTGTCTCCGTCGATGCCGCCATAGGACTGCTCGAAGACCAGTGAGGCCGACAGCGACAGTGGAAAATCATGGGCAAAACGAGCGCCGAGATAGCCGCTGATGATCAACACCCCTTTGGAGTGGAGGGGCCCGCCGAGGTCGACTTCGCGCTCGATGTCGACGACCTCGCCTTTGCCCAGTCGGACGCGGGCGGTGATGCGATTGGGTTTACCGAAGGCGAATTGGCCGAGCTGGAGGACGGCCAGGCCATTGATCTGTCCGACCTCCTGGCCGTCGGTATCGATGAGCAGTGTCTCGCGCTCGATCTGTTCGGCCATGCGGTCACGGACGCGGCTGTTGCGGCGATTTTTGGCGTCGACGGCGCGGCGCACATCTTCGGGTTCGACGACGTCGGCCTCGCGTTTGCGCGCCCAGTAGTTGGCCTCTCGAAGCAGATCGCGAAGGGTTTCGGCGTGGGTCGAAAACTTCTCTTTGTCGCCGGCCTCCCGACTGCTGCGGTCGCAGACCCGGGCGATGGCATCGCTGGAAAAGGCCTTGAGGTCTTCGTCGTCGATCAGATTGGCGAGGTAGCGAGCGTAATCGGCGGCGGTATCGCCGTTTCGACTCATGTCGTGTTCGAAGTCGGCGGCGACCTTAAAGAGTTCCAAAAATTCGGGGTCCATCTCCGACAGCAGGTAGTACAGCCGGCGCCCGCCGAGGAGGACGACTTTGACGTCCAGCGGGATCTCCTCCGGTTCCAGCGACATCGTATTGGCCAGACCCATCATCTGGCGGCGGGACTCGATGCTGATCTGACCGGATTGCAGCACGCGCTTGAGCTGTTCCCAGGCAAAGGGCTGCATCAAAATTTTGCGGGCGTCCAAGATCAGGTAGCCGCCATTGGCGCGGTGCAGAGCCCCGGGGCGAATGAGATTGAAGTCCGTCAACAGAGCGCCGAACTGGGCGATATGTTCGATCCGGCCGGTGAGGCTGTCGAGCGCCGGCTGGTCTTCGTAGACCACCGGGGCGCCATCGGTATCGCCGTTGTCGACCAGTACATTGACCTGGTAGCGCCGAAAGACGCTTCCAGCACCCGGTTCGTCTCCGCCCTGCCGCTGGCCCTGTTGGCCGCCGGAGGGGCGCATGGTGATATTGCCGGAGCCGCCGTTGCCCATCGGGCCTGCGCCGTTGGGGCCGCCGGGACCGCCAGCGCGTCGACCGCCGCCCATCGCCTGGCCCATCGGACCACCCTGAGGGCCCGGAGACTGCAAAAAGACCTGGGCGTTGTCGATGATGTCGTCTTCGATGGCGTCGAGATGTTCGAGCACCACATCGAGTTCGGAGTACTCATCGCGCAGCTCGTCGAGAGGCCCCTGGATGGCGTAGCTCATGACCTCCCGATTGAGCTTGCGGATTCGCTCCCGGCGCTCGCGCTCCCACTGCGGCACCTGTTTGAGGGCCTCCTGCATCTGGCCCTGGAGTTCCTCGATGGCCTCTTCGACTTCTTCGCGCTCCTCGTCGGGCAACTCGTCGAATTCACCGGGAGGGATGACCTCTCCGTCGCGCACCGGCGCCAGGGCAATGCCGGCGGGTGTGCGCAAGATGGTGATGTCGCGCTCCTCGGCCCGGCGATGGACGGACTCGAAGGCCTCTTCCTGGCGCTCCTGAAATTCCTCGTCGATGGCCTGTTTGCGCGTCTGGTAGTCGTCGCTTTCAAAGGCGGCGGGGATGGCGGCCTGAAGCTCCTCGACGAGCTGTTCCATATCCTCCGAGAAGGGCGTTCCGCGGCCGGAGGGAAGCTCCAGTACGCGCGGCTCATTGGGCTTGTCGAAGTTGTGGACATAGCACCAGTCAGAGGGCGAGGCCTCGTCGGCGGCGTATTCCTCCAGAAACTCCTCGACCAGGTCGTGTTTGCCGACGCCGGTCGGGCCCAGAGCGTACAAATTGTAGCCGTCCTGATGGATGCCGACGCCGAATTCGATGGCCTCGACGGCGCGGTCCTGGCCGATGATCTGGAGGGTGTCGTCGAGATCGTCGGTGGTCTCGAAGTCACAGTCGTCGGCCCCAAAGCGCTGACACAACTGGGGAATGGACAGGGGTTGAAGTTCAGTCATGGCAACCTGCTCGAAGAGAACAATAAACCGAAGACATCCAAAAAGATGCGGGTCACGGGAATTTAGAGATCATTGGTGTACTCGATCCCCCGGTGGTGGCGTCAACCCCAGGGGGGGCACGGCGGGGACTGGAGAACACCGCCGAAGCGGGCTTTTGAAGGGCTCATGGCGTGAGGAGCCAGGTTCCTGTGCGGGGGCGGGGCGGCGGCAATTCGATGACACAGTAGATGGCGAGCAGGCCGCAAAAGGCGATGCCGGTGCCGATGGCGACGGCCGGTACGGCGACGCCGGCGATGGAGGGAATCACAAGGCCCAGTCCAAGGGCCACATTGGCCAGCGCCAGAAAGGCGACGGCGTGGTGGGCGCTTCGATCGGCGAGCACGAGTTCAATGCTTCCGGCGACCAGGCACTGGACACCGGCAAATAGGGCAATGGCCATGCCGATGACGAAGGCCCCGGCAAGAGGGGCCTGAAGAATCATCATCGAAGCCACCAGCACCAATACGGCCACCAGTCCGCGACCGCCCCACTGGTGCGGGGCCACCACCAGGGTGTGGAGGACGGTGCAGACACCGCGCACAAGCCAGTAGACGGCGAGCACCACGGCAAGGGTTGCCACCGTCAGCGACGGCGCCACCACCAGGACGATACCGACAGCCAGGCAGGCGATGGCCTGGGTCATCATCAGTGATCGAGCTGCGGTTAGTCCACTTCTTCGAAATGCTTCGGCCATCGCTTCCCCCCCTGGAGAGACAAGACATCGTCGGTACCAGACTGCACCGGGCTACAGTTCTCAAATTTAGACGCAGACACCGCGTTGTCGATCGGTTTTCCGGCGGACCACCGCTTGCGCATCACGGGGGCTGGAGCGTCGATATCGAGGACCGCTCGTCGCGTTGGCTCGGTCCGTAAAGGGCGCATTGGACCGGTTGTCGTCCGACGGCGGGCGCTTGATGTTAAGGCCTGTTGAAATGACAGGCTCCGGCAGACGAGCTACACTGGCAGCAACTGGAGTTGCTCTACAATCTATGCCGTTCGACATCATCGAGCCCCGTGGCACGGGATACCTGACTTTTGTCTGGAGTGCGCACAAATGAAATGGTTGCGAGGGATTGCGGTATTGGTGGCGGTTTCGATCGGTGTGGCCGGCTGTGGGGGATGCGGAGACGTCGCGGGGCCCGGTGAAGTCTGTGATGCGGAATTGGATGAAGCCTGTGAGGACGATGGTCTGCAACTGGTCTGTACGGCCGATGAAGATGGCGACAATCGCTGCCTTCATCCCACCGGTGGGGTCTGTGACGAAGAGGCTGAGCTGAATTTGTGTCCCCCAGAGACGACATGTCAATCCGTCGAGGAGGATGGATCGCGCTGTCTTATCGACGAGTCCGCGCGATGCGATCCGGCAGATGACCTGTGTGGACAGGGACTTCGGTGTGAAGCGGTCGACACCGCCGACGAAGAAGAATACCGGTGCTATGAGCCGGTGGTCTTGCAGGGAGTGGTCTTCGATGCCGAAACCGAGGAGGCCATCGAAAATGCCCATGTCATCGCCTTTGACGAAGAGCGAAGTGCGCTCAGTGACGTGGCCATCACCGATGAGTTCGGCGAATACGATATGGAGCTTCCCACCGTGCGCAGTCCAGAGGGCGAACCGGTCGAACAACTGGTGACATTGCGAGCGAGCGCTCACAACTATCAGACCTTTCCGGGCGGCATTCGCGAAGCACAGCCCATCGACGCCGGCGCCGGCGACTACGTCGATGACCGGTGGATCATCGACACCGCTCAGACCGATGTGGCACTCATCGAACTTCCGGAACCGCAGCGGGGGCACGCCGCCATCCACGGAAGCGTCGATATCGAGGGCGGACTCGGCGGGGTATTGGTCGTCGCCGAGCCGGAAGGCGTGGACTTTGAGGATCATGAAGAGCCGGCCGCCTACAGCGGGGTTTCCGGTCTCGATGGTTCATTTACGATCTTTAATGTCGAGCCCGGGGACTACGATGTGCGCGGCTATCTGGCGGATTACCAGATCGAATCGGAGGCCATCGCCATCGACGATCAGGATGTCGAAGAGGTCGTCTTGAGTCGGGCCAGCCAGGAGCCGGTCGATGTCACCGGAAATATCCAGATTGTGACGACCTCCGGGGAGACCTCGGTACTGCTGATGGTGGCCTCGACCTTCGATGCATTTACGGTGCGCGGAGAGGTCCCGGCAGGGCTCCGGGCGCCGAAGACCGGAGCACCGGACATCGACGGCGCCTGGACCATCGAAGGGGTTCCCGCCGGTCAATACGTGGTGATGGCCGGATTCGAAAACGACGATCTGGTTCGCGATCCCGACGAGGGAATTGCCGGCACCGATATTGTCTATATCGAGGTCCCCGAGGAGGGGGAGGAATTCAACGTCGAACAGTCCTTTAAGGTCACCGAAGCCGTCGAGACCCTCGGCCCGGGCGTCGAGTCCCCGGAGGGGCTCGGCGAGCGGCCGATGCTCGAGTGGGGTGGAATCTCCAATGCCGACTGGTATGACATCACCGTCTTTAATGCCTTCGGCGATATCGTCTTCGAAGAAGAGGAATTTCCCCACAGTGGAGGCGGTGGAGCGGAGTTTGAGCTCGAATACGACGGTGATTTCCAGCCCGGTATGTACTACCAGTTTCGGGTGATCTCTTATCGGGAAGCGGGCAACGATGTGACGCCGAATTCGAGCACCGAGTTTTTGCGCGGCGTCTTTTATCGAGAGTAATTGACGGCGGCGACGGGCCATTGAACTCGGCGCCGCCGCCCGCAGAGACGTTGAGAAGCTATCAAAAAAGTCTCCCGTCGTGATTTCCGGCCGATGTAGACCGCAGTTTCCGTCGAAAATCCTTCGACCCGCTCACGCGGGTGCCCCGGCGCTGCTAGGCCTCG
>CAYUPT010000115.1:0-479 GCA_964446725.1 uncultured Bradymonadales bacterium
TGCCATCACCACCGGTCAAGGCCATCGGTCGCGGCACTTCTTCGCCACCGTCGGGTAATACCCCCGGGCCCAGCTCCTCCTGATTGTAGTACAGCGGGACATCCCCTGTGCCGCCGGTCATATTGCCGCCGATAAACTGGTTCCAGCGCACCCCGAGGCTGTCGTCGTTGGTCGTGGCCAGTTGGATGAAGTAGACATCCATCGCCACCATTCGCGCCCCTTCGACGAAGGCCTCGCGGTAGGTTGCAAAATTCAGGACCTGATCGGGATATAATTCGGTCAGCCGGTCGATCTTGTCTTGAAAGACCTCACTGGAGACTTCGCCCTCGATAAGTACCCGGCCATTGACGACCCGGATATCGACGCCGGCACCGTCGCCCAACACCTCTCGGACCTCATCGGCAAGCGCATTGGGGTTGACGCCCACGACGCGGACCAACAGGGTCCGTTGGTCGTCGCCGTCACCGGCGAAGATATTG
>CAYUPT010000115.1:489-9406 GCA_964446725.1 uncultured Bradymonadales bacterium
TAAATAGGTGGCGGCCGTCGGAACTGGTCTGAGGATCGGCGACCGAATCGTCGCCGGCCGCAACCCGCCGAACTCCCTGAGCGTCAAAGGTAAGCGTCTCACCGACGGCAATCGTAAACTCGTGGTCCGGATCGGCATTTCCCTGCGCCTGGACCTCCACCGGTATTATCGACAACAGCGGAATGACCACAAACAGGATTCCGACCATTATACCTGCGCTGCCAACCCGTCTCATGTTACTCCTTACACTTCGGCGTGAACGCCCTGTCTAATTGCCAACAATCAACGACACACAAATCTGTTCTGTATTCCGGAGTACCCGGACCTGCGATTACTGTACTGCTCGAACGGCGGGCAGTGTCCTACGATTATCCGTAAAACGCAACTCCAATCCGTTCCGTACACCGCCGCCCCACGGAGGCGAGCCGGAAATCTGCGACCGCAAGCCTCAGGTCGCAGTTCCGGCCCGCAAACGAGGCCGCGGGACGGTTTGGCGCATCACTCGGCGATCAGCGAATGAATTCAATCTCGTGGACGCATTCGCCGCTCGCGTTGCGCCGCTGGTTGTGCGGACACGGCGGCGGACGCTCTTCGATTCGCTCCTGGCGCTCCTCCTGGATGACTTCCAGATCTTCGAGCACCTCGCGCAGCGTACGCTGATTGACGTCGATGCTCTCCATATCCTCGCGGTTACGCAACAGCAACGACAGGTCGCCGCGCGTCTGGGAGATAATCATCAACTCCGACTCTTCCGGCGTCAGTGACAGCGTCACACTGGAGTATCCTCCCGACCGCCCGTCCTCACTGGTTCCAATTCGCTGACCGACGGCCAGCAGCGTGACGTCCTGGAGAAGTGGCATGGTCATGTAGCCCTGACTTTGGCCGCCGGCCTCCGGAATCAATTCGTCTTCGTCCTGGATTGGAAAGGTTCCCAGGATATCGACGCGGTCACCGGGCTGGAGCAAACCTGCAACGCCGGAGATGGAGTCGACGGGAATCGTCATCGCTCTCTCGCCGGCCGGAACTCGGCCCGCAAGCGTCCGGGCCCGGTCTTCGGCGACCGAAAAGTCACTGGTCAAGATCATATCGCCGGCATCGACGGGCTGACCAATGGGTCGTCCCAGATAAATTTCAACGTCGGACCGCATCAGGGGGTTGGAGGGTAGAAATTGCTGCGGAACCTCTTTGGTGGTGATGTGACCCTGCTCGAGGGTATCGCCGGCCTGGATATTCGTGGCGGCGACAATCACCTCCTCGGTGTATTCCTCGCCCTCATAGACTTCGACTCGGTCCTGTTGTTGCTGCCCGTACAAATAGACCAAGCCCGCCGCAAAACACCCGACTACAAGTGCTGCTATCAGTAATTTTTTTCTCGCCATTGCGCTGTTCTCCTCGCCGAATTTCAATCCAATCGGTAACCGTCACGTCCTCATCTAAGAGCTTTGTCGCCAACTGTCGAAATTGCAGTGCCCGATTTCGGCCTGCCCGGAACTACCGGAACAGATCACCTGTGCAATCGAGTACATTACGGCGATCTCGTATCAGCTCTCGTCGAAGATTCTGCCGTGCCCATATATCGAGTGGCCTAAAAGGGTAACAAAAGGGTCGTTTCCGATCCAGTCACCGGAATAAACTCGCCGCGTCGTTTCACAACCGCAGCAAACCGGCGGAATTTCGCGGTGTAGACCAACTTAGATAGCCGACGCGCTCCATCCACGCCAGCGTATCGGCGATCGTCGTATCGACGGACCGAAACTGCACTCCCAACTCGCCGGTGGCCCGCTCGTTCGACAGCGGCGCCGGCGTGGTGCTCCGATCGACGAGGACCGACAACTCCGGCGCATCTTCGCCGGCGACGCGGTCGACGAGTCGCTCACCGAAGTCCACCAGAGATCGAAGGGTCGACAGCGGCACCGTCGTCTTCGGACGCCGGCGTCCCGCCGCATCGAGAAGTGCCTCAAAGAGCGACTCGATGTCGACGTTGTGGCCGGCGAGAAAATATCGGCGCCCGCGCCGCCCCTTGCGGAGTGCGGCGACAATCCCGCGGGCCACATCGCGGACATCGACAATATTGACTGCAGTATCCGTGGGCAGTGCCGGCAATTTGCCGTCGATGGCAGCGCGAATAAGCGGCGCCGTGCTTAGGTCGATGTCGCCGGGCCCGAAGACCATCGTCGGCGCTGCAATCACAATATCCATGCCGGAGGCGACGTAGCGATAGGCCTCGGCCTCCATGGCGGCTTTGGCCTCCAAAAAGGCGTTATCCGTCGTCCCCGGCACGTATCTAGAGGTCTCGTCGACCGGCGAAGCATCGCCGTCGCCCACCGCTGTGGCAGCACACGACAGGTAGACGACCCGTTTGACATCCTCGGCACGGCAGGCATCGAGGACGTTGCGCAACTGCTGGACTCCCTTTTGTTTGGCACGTCGCGGGCGGAGCGCCCGGCGCGGATGATACCCCGCACAGTGAATGACCCCCGTCGCCCCCCGGAATAGAGAGCGCAACGATTGCCGATCATCGATGTCGAATTCGGACCACTGGCACTCGACGTCCTCGGCGTGCCAGCGGACACTTCCCGGGCGCGCTCCGGCCCGAACCCGAAAATCGCCGTCGGCGAGCTCGCGAATGACCTGGGCGCCGATAAAACCACTGGCTCCCGGCACTGCTACAATCGGTGTTCTCATCGCGTTATCCTGGAAACCATGACTGCTGCCATTGATCGAATCACTTCATCGGCTGTGTTACAACGCCCCCTGTAGTTGACGACCGACGACGCCAATCCCCGTTTTGCCCCCGGAACACCCAACCATGTCGGATACCACTGACCATCGCGACCACGGGCCCGACGCCGATTCCCTTCTGCGCCTTATCAGTCGAGCCGATCGCCTGGAGGCATTTCCGCGAACCGGTTGGCAGACCTGCGGGGTTCAGCATCCCGAATCGGTGGCCGCCCACAGCTATGGTGTAGCGATCGTCGCACTGTGGCTGGCCGACCATATCGACGGTGACGTCGATACCGAGCGCGTCCTTCGCATCGCGCTTATCCATGACCTGCCGGAGGCAATCGTGACGGACTTGCCGCGACCGGTCAAGAATCTGCTGGGACGCCAGGCCTGTGATCGCGCCGAATCAAAGGCCGCCGAACAACTCTTTGAACCGGAGCTGAGTCGCTGGCGACAGGACCACGATTGCTACCGCCAGGCGACATCGCCGGAGGCCCGAATCGTCAAAGCCGCCGATCGCATCCAGATGCTCGCCAAAGCTCTCCAGTACCGCGCCGAAAACCGGGGTCGCACAGAGCGTTTTTTCGACGACCGCCAGGCCTTTGGTGATTTCGGTTTCCAATTGGTGGGCCGCATCTTCGATCGACTCTTCGAGCGCTTTGACAGCGGCCAGTGGTTCGACCCCGGCTACGACTGATGGCCCACAGCGCCTCCCGGTTTGACCCTTTACATTCTTGCCGATTTTCGCTACGAGCAACGGGGACATATCCTTGAGCAATCCGACGTCGACTCGGTGGCAGTGTACTGTCATCGTAAGCCGTCCATTTCGGTGGCATCGCGACGTATCACTCACCCCCCTTACGCTGGGAGGCAACCCATGGCAGCGATCGAAAATCTCGGAATCAAAGGCTACGACGGGCTCCGTTTTGTGACCCTCGATCTGGAGCGCAGTCGAAATTTCTATCTGGAGAAACTCGACTTCGGTCTCTCCGCGAAGTCGACGTCGCGCTGGGAAGAAAATACCGGCGACCGCGCCGAAGTGTACACTGCCGGCGATATTCGCATCGAAATCGTGGAACCGCAACGCGACGACTCCTGGGCAGCGGCCCACCGTCGATTCCACCCCGCCGGCATCGGCAAGGTCAACTTCGAGGTCGTCGACATCGAAGCGGCCTGGGACAAACTCGCCGGCCGCGGCGCCACATTCATCGACGAAATCGAGACCTTCCAATCCGACGGCGGCACCTACCGCCACTTCGAGATTGCCAGCCCCATGGGCAATCTCAACTACGGATTCGTCGAGCGCGACGGCTACGACACCTACGCCCCCGGCTTTAAGTCCGTTGGAGACGGCGGCGACAACAAGTTTGGCTTCACCCACATCGACCACCTGACGTCGAATGTGCGAACCCTCAAGCCGCTGGTCGACTGGTTTGGCGACGTACTCGGCATGGAGCAGTACTGGGATATTCAATTCCACACCAGCGATCTGGACTTCGACGACATCGATGACATCGATCCCGACAAAGTTGAGGGATCGGGCCTGAAGTCGATCGTGATGTGGGACCCGGAGAGCGGCATCAAATTCGCCAACAACGAGCCGCGCCGTCCCCAGTTTAAGAACTCTCAGATCCAGAAGTACGTCGAGGATTTCCGCGGCGGTGGCGTCCAGCACGCCGCCTTCGCCATGCGCGATATCGTCGGCAGCGTCGCCGAACTCAGAGATCGGGGCTGCAGCTTTTTGGACACCCCGCAAAGTTACTACGACGCCGCTCCGGATCGACTGGCCGAACAGGGCGTCAGTTCCATCGACGAAGACTTCGAGGAACTCTCGGAGTTGGGCATTCTCGTCGACGGCGAAGAAGAAAAATACCTCCTCCAGATCTTTATGGAAGAGGCCGCCGATTACTACGATGAGCCCGACGCCGGGCCGTTTTTCATTGAATTGATCCAGCGCAAGGGCTCCCAGGGCTTTGGCGGAGGCAACTTCCGCGCCCTCTTTGAGTCCATCGAGCGCCGCCAGCAGGCGCAGGCTGCCAGCTAACCCGATACCATGGGCTGGCATCGACAGCCCGCACCACCTGGCCCTCGGTGTCCACCGGGGGCTTTTGTCTTATTAGCGCGCCCTCGTCGCCGAGCTCCGCGTGTGGTGTGGCAACCCCTCGGTGCGCTCCGGTTCCCACAATTCGGGGCCCTCGTTGCCGGGCCGATTGAGCTGACGGCTCACCGGTCGATAGGAGACGCTGTCGGCCGGAAAGTGCTCGATCATCGAATTCAATACCTGGGTTGGGCCGTCGTCGCCGAATAGCCAGGCGTCCCAGTGGTCCTGTGGGGCCCACACCGGCATTCGGTCGTGCAGTGGTTCGAGCACCGGGTCGGCGCCAGTGGTCAAGATGGTATAACTCTCGATGACGTGATCATCATCGCCGCTCCACCGCTCCCAGATGCCGGCAAACGCCCCGAGCGACGATTCACCGACGGTGATCTGAATCGGCCATTTCTCGCCGTCGTCTTCGACCCATTCATAAAATCCATCGGTGACCACCAGACAGCGCCGGCGCTCGAAGGCGGCGCGAAACGCCGGTTTATCGGCCGCCGTCTCCGACCGGGCATTGATCATCCGGTAGCCGATGGACTCGTCGTCGGCCCAAAATGGGACCAGGCCCCAGCGCAAATTGGCGATCTGTCGGCCCGCTCCCTCGGGCTCACTTCGCACCACGGGCATCTCGTCGGTGGGCGCCACATTGTAACGCGCCGCCGAAAACTGCGGAGTCTCCACGTCAAAGCGAGCAGCGATCTCTTCGGCGGTATGCGTTAAGCTATAACGTCCACACATCTCGTAGACCTCGTTTTCATCAGCAGGTTTCGTTGATTCCCGACACTCCAAATACTAGACGCCACACCATGTCTACCAATACCGAAGATACCGATCTCGCCGAAGCCTACCGCGCCACCACCTACCGCGGAGAGCCCGCCGACGGTGACGCCTTCGATGTGCGCATCGACCAATCGGCGCCGATCGACGGCCCGGCGGCCTATATCACATCCGATAACCCGGGCTCAAAACGGCTGTCCGACGACGCCAACCGGCGCCGGCGCATCGCCCTGGCCGGCGAACTCTCCGAGCGCGACCTAAAACTCATCCCCGCCACAAGCATCGCCGACGACGGTCAGTGGCCCGACGAATGCGGCTTCTGGATTTGCGGTATCGACCGCGACGACGCCGTCGAACTCGCCGAACGCTTTGGCCAAAACGCAATCGTGTTCATCACCGAAGACCGACAGGCGAACCTGATCTTTTGCGCCGACTTCCATAAGACTGACACCTGAATTATCCACCTGTGGTCAAATGTTGGTCCACCGCCCCGCCGCGCCCCCACCCACGGCGGCGATATCCACTGTGGAACGATACCTGCATGTCTATATGGACGACTTCGCCAATGACGTGTCTATTTGATCTCTGGAGAATGACGATGCTGACATTTGCTCTGCGACGCCGCTTATCACTGAAACTTATCGTATTCACGACCCTGTTGGTGCTTTCGATTGGCTGTGGCGCATATGATTCCACCGGATATATCGACGAACAGGGCCAGTACGCCCCGCCGACCAATGACGACGCCTATGCCAATGACGAAAACTCCGTCGAAGACGATGTGACGCGCGACGACGACTACGGCGAATTCGAAGAAAACGAATTCGTCGACGCCTCCGAAGACGACACCTCTACATTTGCCAGCGACGTCAGCACCGCCTCCTACACATTGATGCGCCGCGACCTCAACAGTGGCCGACTGCCCGACCCCGCCGGGGTCCGCATCGAGGAGTATATCAACTTCTTTGACTACGACTACGCCCAGCCCGACGGCGACGATCTCTTTTCAGTGGATACCGAAATCGGTCCCAGCCACTTCGGCACCACCGAAGATCAGGACCGCAAGATGATGCGCATCGGCCTTCAGGGCCGCGACGTCTCCATCGAAGACATGAAACAGACCAATCTGGTCTTTCTGGTCGATGTCTCCGGCTCGATGGGTCCCGACAACCGGCTGCCGCTGGCCAAAGACGCCCTGCAGGTGATGCTCGAACATCTGCGCGACGGAGATACCGTCGGAATTCAGACCTATGCCAGCAGCAGCGAGACGGTGCTGGAACCGACGGACGTCGAAAACCGCGGCGACATCGAGGCCGCCATCGACTCCCTGGAAGCCGGCGGCGCTACCTTCGGTGAAGGCGGCATCACCGACGCCTACAACATGGCCGAAGACGCCTTTATCGAAGACGGCAACAATCGGGTCGTCATTCTCACCGACGGCGACTTCAACGTCGGAAAAACCGGCGATGACCTCATCGATATGGTCCGCTCGTACCGCGACGACTACCAGATCAGCCTGACCTCTGCCGGCTTCGGTCACGGCGGCTTTAACGACGCCACCATGGAGCGCTTGGCGCGCGAGGGCAATGGCAATTACTTCTATATCGATTCCCGAGAAGAGGCCTACCGCGTCTTCGGCTCTCAGCTTCCATCGACGGTTCAGGTGCTGGCCCACGGCGTGCGCAATCAGGTCGAATTCAATCCCGATATCGTCGACCGCTACCGACTGGTCGGCTACGAAAAGCGATTGATGGATGACGACGACTTCGACGACGCCGACGCCAACGCCGGTGAAATCGGACCGGGCCACGACGTCACCGCCTTCTACGAGCTGGAATTACACGATGACATCGACGACATCGAAGAACCACTGTCCACTGTCAACGTGGCCCATAAGCGGGGTTACAACGACGAACTGGAGTTCGCAGAATTCGACGTCACCTCCCAGGATATCCGCGACAGCTTCGACGATCTCAGTGGTGAATTCCAATTCGCCGCCGCCGTCACTCAGTACGCCGGTATCCTGCGGCAAAGCGACTATGTCTACGATGACGACTTCCAGGAGGTCATCTCCGTGGCCTCTGCGCAGACCAACGATGACGAGCGGCGCGAGGAGTTCCTCGATCTCGTCGAAATCGCCGACAATCTGTGGGAATAACGATCATGTGGACGACCCCACCACCAGCCATTGGTGACTGAGCGCTGCTTTCGACGGCCACCCTCCGACAATTTTGGAGGCTCTGGCCGTCGACTGCATTGTGGCCGGGGCGTATTCATAAGCCGCCGGTTGCAGTCCCCACAACTTTTGCCTGCCGGCGCAATTGTGTGATATCCGATAATTACGGTTTCACGAATCCCACATGCCGCCGGAGTCACCGATGAACGCAGCAGTCGCAACGGCCATCGCCTTTGCGTGTTATGTCGTCGGATACATCGTCTACAGCCGATATCTCGCCGAACAGGTCTTCGAACTCGATGCCGGTGTCGAGACCCCGGCCCACGCCCAACGCGACGGTGTCGACTACGTTCCCTCTCATCCGGCGGTGCTTTTTGGCCACCACTACGCGTCGATCGCCGGGCTGGCGCCCATGCTCGGCCCCGCTGTCGCCGTCATCTGGGGCTGGTTTCCGGCCATGGCCTGGGTGGTGCTGGGCTCGCTGTTTATCGGCTGTGTCCATGACTTCGGCTCGCTGGTCGTCAGCATCCGGGCCCGCGGCAAATCGATCGGCGAAGTCGCCGAGGGCATCGTCGGCCCCCGGGCAAAGACGCTGTTTCATATCATCATCTTCTTTTTGATCTGCCTGGCGATGGGCGTCTTCGTCTCCGTCATCGGCCAGCTGCTCAGTGTGGAGGCCGATCCGGGCTTTCCGCAGGCCATCCTTCCCACCTTCGGGTTGATGGCAGCCGCCGTAGTCATCGGCGTGCTGGGCTACAAACGGGGGATCTCCTGGAAGATTTTGACGCCCATCGGCTTCGTGCTGGTGCTGGTTCTGACCTACGTCGCCGCCCTGGACCCGGTGACGGCAGCCGTCGAGGCCCAAGATCCGGGCGTCGACTTCTGGATCTGGGCACTTCTGGCCTATGCGCTGGTGGCCTGCGTCATCCCGGTCTGGACGCTGTTGCAGCCGCGGGACTTCCTCAACTGCCTGCTGCTCGTGGTGGCCCTGGGGGCCATTTATCTGGGCCTATTCGTCGAACAGCCCGACTTCGTCGCCCCCGCCGTGCGCCTGGAGCCCGAGGGAGCTCCCGGCCTATTTCCCTTGGTATTTATCGTCATCGCCTGCGGCGCCGCCAGCGGATTTCACAGCCTCGTCGCCA
>CAYUPT010000116.1:0-8401 GCA_964446725.1 uncultured Bradymonadales bacterium
TACAGCGGCCCATTGGTAGCTATTTGAAAGGTTCAACAGCAGTGATGAGGAACGATGATGGAGTCAATGGTCGGTGGTGAATTACCGGTCGGAATCGGCGGCCCGCCCCGAATGACAGCGGGACTCGTCAATTTGCCGACCGCATCCGAGGAGTTCTGATGCAGATGCGTGGTGCTACAACTCTCCTTGCTGCCTCGGCAGCATTCTTCGCTTTCGTCAGCGCGCCGCCTGTCGAGGCCGCCGAGTTCACAGATCTCCTCGATGCCGCCGACGATCTGGATGACGGCGACCCCGATACCTACGACCCCTGGGATTTTCACCTGGAGCCGTCCTTTAACTTCGATTACTCCACGGCCCAGATCACCCGCGAGGCACCCTGTGTGCCCTCCGACCATCCCTCCATTGACGAAAGCAGCGACCAGTACAATCCGCAGGCCGACGGCAACCGCAGATTGGTCCGCGACAGCGAGCGATGTCCGGAGCCGCGCATCGTCACCAACCGCGAAATGCTCTTTCAGGGCTCGCGAAGCACACTGGATATGACACTTCGCGCCGGGCTGTACAAGGATCTGGAATTGCGCATCAACATCCCATACGTCGTGGGCTCGACGCGGGGGCTCAAATACGACAACGATCCGCGTCGCGGCCAGTCCGTTATCGACGAGGGGAACTCCTCCGTCGACCCGTCGGACGACCGGATCCGAAACCACGGCGAAGATGTCTTCGATGCCGATACCGATTACAGCCAAAACCGCGACGCCTACGGCTCGGCGCTCGACGAGTACCACATGTATCGATTCTTCGACCTCGGCGACGAGTACTCCCGGTACGAGCGGAGCGGTCTGGCCGATCCGTCGGTCGGCATCCACTGGGCGCCCTGGAGTGACTACCGAGACGATACGAAAGCGACGATGCTCATCGGCATGGACTACGTCATGCCCATCGCTCCCGTGCAGCGCCACGACAACGACGCCGTCGGCGAAGGCCTCCACCAGCTTCAGTGGAATATCGGCGCCTCCAAGCGCTTCGACTGGATCGAGCCGTATTTCGGCGCTCGCTACACACTGCCGATCCCGGCCACTGATTCGCTCTACGGACAGATCGATGGGGAGACCGGCGGCGTCGGAAGTGGTCAAGTCGTGACCAACCCTCCCCATGAAGGCATGTTTACCATCGGCACCGAGTTCATCCCCTACGAGGATCCGGAAGCCGGGGCGCGCTACGGCATCGACCTGCGCTTTGAGTTCGGTTACACCAGCGAGGGCCGCGACTACACGCCGCTCTTCGACCACATGACCGCTCCCGGCAATGATTGCAATAACCGCACCATTGAGTCCGTTCAGCCCGACTTTGATACCGATGGCAATCTGACGAATCCCGACGATGTCGCCTGCTCCTGGGTCGTCCAACAACCCTCCAACGCCACTCCGGCGAGCTACGATCTGGAATCCGACGACGAGTACGCCTTTACGGATCTGATGACCGTCGACGACTACGGCACATTCTCCGGACAGATCGGATTTTATCTCCAGCCTATCGAGTACTTTCAATTTCGCGGTGTCGCCGGCCTGACCCACCATCAGTCGCATCTGCTGACCAATGCCCGCACCGGTCGCGACAGCCAGCGCACCGAAGACGACTCGGTGGACATGAGTTCGGAGTACGAGCGAAATCCGGCCTACAACCCGGCTTACGACAACTCCGGCGACCGCTTTCGCGTCGAGCGCTTCAACACCTGGCATTTCTCGGTGACCGCCGCCCTGCAATTCTAATTCGATTCGCCCCGGCCAATCTGCCGGGGGCGATCAGCGGTCGATCAATTCCAGAAATCGCTCACTGACCCGGTTGGTCACGCCCCACTGCGACTTGTCCCACCGGTCGCGATGGGCGCGAAACCATCCCAGGCTGTCGCGCAGCCAGCGGTTGGCCAGCGGATGGTCGTCTTGCACATCCGTCTCCTCCAGGGGGTCGGTGGCGCGGTCGTAGAGATCGACACCGCCCCGTCCCAGATACAGCTTCCAGTCCCGAATCTGGATGCCGTACTCCAGCTGATACTGGGTGGCAATGGCCGGCGCCGGATAACCGCCGTGTTCGCCAAATATCACCGGCTTGAGACTGCGCCCCTGGCGGTCGTCGAGCCGCGTCTGGCCGAGCATATCGCGCATCGTCGGTGCAATGTCGATGACCTCCCCGCCGCTACGCACCGTGCGCCCCTCGGGCAGCTGTCCCGGATAGTGAAATAGAAGGGGCACATGCACCATCTCCTGGTGAACATTGTGGCCGTGGCCCACACTGCCGTGTTCCCAGAACTCCTCGCCGTGATCCGAGGTGACGACCACCAGCGTATCGTCCCAGATGCCCAGCTCCTCGAGGCCCCTGCGAAGCTCGCCGAAGGCGGCGTCGTTGTAGGTAATTTCGTTTTTGTAAAGATTGATGATCCGCCGGCGTTCTCGCTCGGTGACCGCCATGGTTCGCGCTTTGATATCCTCCAGTTGATGACCCGTCAGATGGCGCTGGAAGCGGCCCTGGTAGTCGGCCGGTTCATACAACTCGATGTACTCGTCGTGACGCCGGTAGGTCGCATGGGGATCGATGGTTCCCAGGTACAAAAATGACGGTTCTCCATCCTGCTGCTCGATCCACTCCAGGCCGTGTTCGACGAGAAACCCGGCGTCCAGTGACGTCTCCTCGTGGATCAGATTGCGGTAGTGGTTCCAGCCTCGGTCGAGGTTCAGAAGATGCGACACGTAGCCATTGGCCGATAGATTTGCCGTATTGTATCCGGCATCGCCGAAAAAATGAGGGATAATCGGCAGGCCCGGGTCCACCGTGCCGCCGGCCATCACGCCGTGTCGGTCGGGGTAGTTGCCGGTAAATAGCGATGCGTGGCTGGCTCTGGACTCCGTGCCCTGGACATAGGCCGTCTCAAAGGAGACGCCATCGTCGGCCAGCCGCTGTAGATTTGGAGCTTCCACATCGGTATCGAAGTGCAGCGGCAGGAAGTCGGCGCGCAATGTGTCGATGACCCAGAAGATGACGTGCTCTGGCGGCTCAAAGTGTTCGGGCACCCCGTCGATAGTCCCCGGGCGAAGAAGCCGGGCACGACGTACTTCGCTGGCACCACAGCCGTCGCCATCCGTTCCCTCGATGGTCATCCGTACCACCTGCGAGGCATCGATATCGAAGTCGACAGCCGCCGTCTGGACGTCGCCTCGCCCCTCGACGAGTTCCACATCTCGCCGTTCGATGTACTCCACGCCGCCCTCTCCGGTCTCGACCTGCGCATCGACCCGCACCCCACATCCCGGCTCGGCCTCCACTTCCAGCTCCAGAACCGCGTCGTCGTGGAGCCACAGATTCCACATCAGCCCCTGATCGTCGACGGTCAATGGCCGTTGTTGTTGGGCAATGCGTCGATGGGGACGCCGGGACCCATCATCGCCGTCCCCCTCGTCGGTGTCAGCGACCGGGCCGAGGCGAAGCCAATCGATACCACCGCCGGACAGCGCCCCCTCGATGCGGCCCAGATTATTAAATTCGATATCGATGTCGTTGTCGTCCTCGGCGGCATCGCCGACGTCGAACTCCACGATCTGCCAGCCTTCGTCGAGTTCCACGGCCTCCAACAGCTCTCCGTTGAGCCCGATATCGAGCCGATTGTGGCCCACTGCCGGATTAAAGACCCGCATCTCCAACAGCTGCACGTCCTCTGCAAAGGCCGGCATCGACAACCGCGCCGATCGACCGCGCGTCGCCGCCACAGACTGGTCCTCCACTTCGGCATCGGCGATCCAATCCGAACGGTGATTCCCCAGAATATAGCGAGCAATGTCAAAACCTGACCCGTCGACCCACACCGAACGGCCCTGCGCACTCTTCGAGATGCGATGGGCCAGCGGCCGATTGACCAGTAGATCGAAGGCCTCGTAGTGCGGGCTGTCCAATGTCGGAAGCGCCGGGTCCAGCACAGCCTCGGGCTCAGTAGCCTCCTCATCGGCGACGGCATCGGGTGCTTCGGCGTCGTCACTCGATTCGCGCGAATCCGTCCCGGCGTCCCGTTCGCTGTAGATCCAGCAGCCGCCGCCGGCCACCACCATCGCTGCAATCAATACTACAATGCGCCGCATAATACCGTCCGGTTGGGCTGCGGCGCCAACCGAACGCACCTCGCTCAGTCAAACGCCGTCCGATTAAAACGGGTCGTCACCAGGCCCACGCGGTGCAATCCCACACCGTCGGCGCGGACCAGATCGTCGATGGATACACTGGTATTTACAGCATCGACGTACAGCTCCTCGCCATCCCCGAACAGATCCGACCGACCGGCGGGAGGTGTCTCGACGTGTACCACGTCGGAAAATTGCCCCGCAACCGTCTGCTCTCCGGCGGTCCACACATCCCAGCTTCGCTCCTCGTCGACCATCCGAATTCTAAAGATAGGTCCTGCCGACGCGACGTCGATCTGAACCTGGCGTTGAGATTCGTCGATCGAACCCTGCGATGAGTCCGGGAACGTACCCAGCGCAATATCGCTCTGAAGCGTCTGACCGTTCCACAGGGCCATCGAGTAATCGCCGCTCAACCCGCCCTCTCCGCCGATATCCTGCGGAAAGGCCAGCGCCAACACGGCGTAGCGCCCACCGACTGCCGAGCCGTAGGGAGGCGCCATATACAGCGTCCGGCTATCGGGCTGGCCGCCCTCGTCGGACACGGCGCTAATGCCCAGCGGCACCATGCCCATCGCCTCCGCTCGCGTCCCGCCCAGAAGCACGGCGACCTCGCCCTGTTGGCCGTCGAAGCTGGGCAGCGTTGCGATATCGACTTCTGTCGTCAAATCCTGGCGCACCGATGGCATCAGGTCTTGTTGCGGAAAGTTGTCGTAGTCCGGAAGCCACTCATCGGTGATGCCGTCATTGTCGATATCCTGGATATCCAGGACCCTAGGCAGCGCATCGAGGACCTCCGGCTGCTGGGCGTGATCGAAGCGGCTAAACAGCGGCAAAAAGGTGCCGATTGCGGAGCCAATATCCGTCGGCGGATCGCTGATGACGCCGAGCAACTCGCTGAAATCGACTTTTCCGCCGATTCCCCAGGTCAGCCGTGGCCCGCCGGCGGACTGCGCGTAATACGTCTGCTTGCCGTCGACCTGCATACCCAGAATATTGCCGCTCACCGTCAGCGCTCCCGGAATTGGAACATCCCCGCCGCCACCACCACCGAATCCGGGCACATCGAATTCGGTATAGAAGGGATCGCCCAGGAGTTGTCCGAGATCCAGATCGAGGAGGTCACCGGCCAGACTGGCGCCGGCGATTCCCATTTCGATATCGCCATCGGACTGAATCGCCGCCATATCGAATTGCCCGGTAAAGCCGGCGACCGGTCCCGTGCCGGACTTCGGCGAGATGGGGACTCGAATATCATCGGAGGATGCCTGCTGGACGGTCAGATAGTCGTAATCGTCGTGGAAGACCGACACATCGTAGGCGCCTCCCGGATCGGCGAATTCGGCGTAGCCATTGGCATCGGTGCTCTGGGAGGTATCGTCGACGTAGACGTCGGCGCCCTCGATGGGCTCTCCGGTTTCCATGTGGACGACGCCGACGCGCAATTCGTCGTCGGCCACGGGCCCCAGATTCTCAAAGGTCGGCTCTCCGGCACACACGACCGGATCGCCGCCGTCGAGGGTAGCCGTCACCGTCGTCTGGCCCGCCGCCGCGCCACCGACGAGTTCGTCGCCGTCGATGGACGCCACCGCGGAGTCCGACGAGGTCCACGAAAAACTGGCCGCCACGCCATTTCCCTGGTCGTCGTAGGCAAAGGCCTGAAGCGGCACCGATTGTCCGGCGGTAATGGCCTGGGAATCGGTGACGATTTCGCACGACAGCGCCACCGGCGGGTCGACGCAGTCGCCGGCGTCACACAGTTGACCGTCGGAACACTCGTCATTTCCGCGACACATCGCCGCCTGACATTGTCCGCCGACACATTCGGCCTGGGAGGTGCAGTCGTCATCGCTCTCGCAGTCCGGCGTGTAGGTACAGGTTCCGCCGACGCAGCGCTCGTCGACCTCGCAATCATCATCGAAGGTGCAATCGGGCCGGCGCACACATTGCTCGTTTCGACACATCTCGTAGGTTCGACAGTCGCCGTCGACCTCGCACTCCGCATTGGGCTCACAAAAGCCGTCGTTGCAGATCTCGGTGCCGAAGTCGCTGCACTCCGAATCACTTGCACAGGGCCGACACAGACCATCGCGACAGACCTGCCCCTGGCATTCATCATCATCGCTGCAGGTCTCGGGGATACAGCGACAATCGACCTGGCGTTCGTCCTCTGCGCATCCCGGTTCGCAGCTTCTGATATCGCAGTAACCGGTGGCCTCGTTGCAGAACTCGACTCGGCACTGATCGCCCATCTCGTAGCAGTAGCCGTCGCCACAATCCATATCGCTGGAACACTCCGTCAATCCCTGGGCCGGATCCTGTGTGACGCAGCTATTGTCCTGGCAGTGCAACCCCGGATCGCAATCGTCGTCGGAGGTGCAATCGCTCTCCAGCGAAGTTCTCCCGCAGCCGGCGATGACCATCGCCACTGCCACCAGCAACACCATTGCAGAGAGTGTCGTCTCGATCCGACCGTTGTTCATGCCCATACCTCGATGGCCTCCGGCGCCGCACCCTGCGGTCACCGAAGACGGAGAAACCAGAATTCAACCACGCGTCGTTCGTAACACTGCGTGAAGTCTAACGGACTGGGCCCATCGGCACCAATTCCAATCGCGACGCGCCATCACGGTGCGGCATACTCAGAAGTCAAGATCGAGTCGCTCGCTCCGCGCCTCCTGGCGCTCGCGGCGCAACGCATAACTCGATATCGCTCGCTGGTGGGGCTTTGAGATACTGCAAAACTCAAAGGCCGTGCCCCGGCGCTCGTCGGCTTCGTCGATGCGAACCACGCGGGCCACCGCCAGAATCTCCGGGGTCTGAATGCTTGGAATCTGAACGCGCACCGACGCAAATTCGTCGACCTCCCAGTGTTGGCCTCCGTCTTCGGCCGGCAGCCACAGACCCCGGACATTGAGTTCGACCCACCGATGCTGCAATTCGACTTCGTTGTGCCGCTCGATCAGCCGTTGGACTTCCGTGACTTGCTGGCGCAATGCCCGCACCTCGTTGAGCATAAAGACCATCTCATTGCTCAACTCATCGGAGTGATCGCGCCAGTCGACGGCGTCGTGCATCACGGCGTCGGACTCGAGGACCGCCGCATCGAGAATGCGGGCCTCCAGTTTTGGAACCTCCGAGGCATCGATGGGCTCTACGGCACAGGGCAGTCGACTCCGGACGCGAACAGAACTGCGCCGGTCATCGCGATCGATGCTCTCAGATGAGTTCGATTGGCTGGATTCGGTCATGGTGACTACTCCTGGATGGCATCCTGAAAAAAGGAGGCGACAGCCGCCGCCTGTGATAGCTCTGACCAACGCGGGCTCTGTGCCGTCATTCGATCTCCGAGTCGATCCCGGGGACCGCTCCCGGTATGCCCCCTATTTTTGACCAAATCCGAAGCGACGTAAATAGACGTCAATAAAGACTCCAGCCCACTGCTTGCCAAAGGCAGTGGCGATATCTAGGCTTGCCTACGTCGCACTCAATCGACGCGCCGCTCTACTCTCAGAAACGGTGCCACATTCCCGGTAACTGCGTCGCGCAGACGTCGTTGAATGCACACTTTGCTCGAAACCTCAACGACGCGGCGCTCCGATCCGGCACAGGCCCCGAGCCCCTCCTGAGCCCCTCCGTTCGTTGACGGAGGCCGCCAGCGAGCGATGGCGCCGGCGTTCGCATTGCGACCTACGGAGAGTTGTTGACCGGTCCTGATCTCCTCCTTTATCGGATACGCTCCCATGTCCTCTGACAGCCCCTATCCGGAACAATCCCAGCAAACCCAGGTCGCCTACCTGGACGGTGCTCCCGACTCCGTACACCTGCGCCGGGCAAAATTGATCGTCAACCCCGGTAGCGACGACGAATCGACGCAGGTCTTCGACGAAAATGCTATCTCCATCGGCACCCTCGAGGACAACGACGTCGTCCTCGATGACGACACCGTCAGCCGACGCCACTGCCGCATCCTCCAGGAAGACGATCACTACGTCATCGTCGACCTCGACAGCACCAATGGCACCCAGATCAACGGCGTTCGCATCCGCGAAGCCTTCCTGACTCCCCACACCGTCTTCTCGGTGGGCAATACGGATATCCGCTTTTGCCCCGTCGACGAACGAATGCCCATCGAACCCAGCCAGACCGAGCGACTCGGCGACATCGTCGGCCGCTCCGTCGCCATGCGCGAAATTTTCGATATCATCGAAAAAAGAGCCCCCACCTCGGCGACC
>CAYUPT010000116.1:8411-9404 GCA_964446725.1 uncultured Bradymonadales bacterium
GTCGTCATCGAGGGCGAGACCGGCACCGGCAAAGAAGTCGTCGCTCAGACCCTCCACGACCTCAGCCAGCGAAGCGATGAACCCTTTGTCGTCTTCGACTGCGGTGCCGTTCCCGAAAACCTGGTGGAAAGCGAATTATTCGGCCACGAAAAGGGCAGTTTTACCGGCGCCGTCATGAGCCGCAAAGGCCTCTTCGAGATGGCCGAAGGCGGCACCATCTTTCTCGACGAACTCGGCGAGCTGTCTTTGGAATTACAGCCCAAACTGCTTCGCGTCCTCGAACAACGCGAAGTACGCCGCGTCGGCTCCAACGAACCCATCCCCATCGATGTCCGCGTCATCGCCGCCACCAACCGCAGTCTGGAAGACGAAGTCAACGAGGGCCGCTTCCGCCAGGACCTCTTTTACCGCCTCAGCGTCGTCCGACTATTTCTACCGGCTCTGCGCGAGCGCCTGGAGGACATCCCCCTGTTGGCCGAACACTTTCTGGACACCATGGACTGCAACGTCGACAATGACGGCCACACCAAACTCCACGAGGTCGCTACCCCGGCCCTCGAAGCCCTTCAGCAATACGAATGGCCCGGCAATGTCCGCGAGCTGGCCAACGTCATCGAACGAGCCTGCTCATTTGCCGAAACCGATCGATTGCGCATCGACGATCTGCCGGCCTACATCACCGATACCGACGGCAGCGCCAACGCATTTATCGACGGCGATCCCGACGACCAGTGGACGAACGTCCCCGCCAAATCCAGATTGCAAGAAGAGCCCTTCAAGCAGGCCAAACAGGAGTGGATCTCGTCGTTTGAACAGGACTATATCGCCGAATTGCTCGAGCGACACGAGGGCAATATCAGCCAGTCGGCTCGCGAGGCCGACATCGATCGAAAATACTTCCTCAAGCTGATGAAAAAGCACGAGATCGATCCCGACGAGTTTTAGAAGCTGTCAAAATAATGTCGGACCGAGTGAGGCCGAGAAGATTTTGCC
>CAYUPT010000117.1:0-7933 GCA_964446725.1 uncultured Bradymonadales bacterium
CGACAGCCGGTAGCCTATGGGCGGCACTGAACTACGAGGGCACTCTGGACCGATGCCCCTCCGATGACGTCGACTTCTTCGAGGTGATGCTCTCCACGGATTCCACCGTTGATTTCAGCGCCACCCTCAATCCCGCCGGCCAATCCGGTACCCTCCGGCTTCAGCTGTACGGTCCCAACCAGCTTCCGCTGCAGACCGTCGAGTCATCGCCGGGAGACCCGACGGCTGAAATCCAGAACTTCCAGCCGTCGACAACGGGGACTCACTACGTGCGCGTATCGGTCACCGGTGGCGAACACAGTGTGACCTACGATATCGATGCCGACGGCCTCCCCGGCGTCGACCTGGCCGCCGAAAATCTCTCGATCGGCTCCGGAAACTACGAGGAGGGCGATAAAATCCGCTACGATTACGACCTGGTCAACTACGGAGGCGACGACCTCGATTCCGTCGACTACGAGGTCTTCCTCGGCGACAACCCCTCGCACGACGCGGATGACGACCAATTTCTCGGCGCCTTTAGCATCGATGATGTCGACGCCAACAGTTCCGAAGAGATCGAGGGTCAGGTCAACGTCCCGACCGGTGCCGACACTGGCACCCGCTATGTCCACATCAGCGTCGACCCCGACGACGAACACAACGACGTCAACCTCGACAACAACGTCGATTCCGTCTCCATCGTCATTGTCGAACCGACGGAGGACGATGATGACGACAATGGTGATGGCGACGACAATGGCGATGGCGATGACAATGGCGATGGCGATGACAATGGCGATGGCGACGCCTGATCACCACTTGGGACTTCGGACGACATCGACTACACAGAGCTCGTCTTTTGAGGTGGCCCTTTTAGCGAGGGCCGCCTCTTCGCCATCTCCTCCGGGGTATTTTGACCTTCGAGTTCTCCATGCGTATTGGCCATATCTCCGACCTTCACATCCTCGACATCGACCGCCCGAAGCCCATCGAGTTTCTCAACAAACGACTCGTCGGTGGTCTCAATCTACTGCTGAACCGCTCTCACGCCCATTCGGTCCACGTCGTTCAGCAGGCGCTCGAGCATCTCGATGACCTCGATGTCGACCACATTGTCATCAGTGGGGATTTCACAAATCTGGCGCTGGACTCCGAATTCGAGGCTGCGCGCCGGGTCGTCGATTCCATCGACAACGCCACCGATCGCGTCAGCCTTGTTCCGGGCAACCACGACTATTACACGCCGGGGGCGGTTCGAAACCGCCGCTTCGAGCAACATTTTTCCGAGTTTCTGGAGAGTGATTTTCCCGATTTTCAGGTCGACGGCCACTACCCGTATTGTCACCTCCGCGACCAGGTGGCCGTCGTCGGTCTCAACAGTGGGATCGCCACCCCCTGGTTTTTTTCGACGGGTCGCGTCGCCGGCGATGAACTCGATGCCGCCGCCCGCCTTTTAGCGACGCCGGAAGTCGAGCGCCGTTTTAAGGTCGTCGTCGTCCACCATCCCCTGTTGCCCGACGAAAATCACACCATCAATTACACGCGCCGACTCATCAACGATGACCAGGTCCTGGAGACGCTGCGCACTCACGACGTCGACCTCGTGCTCCACGGTCACACCCACTACTTCTCAATTCTCCAGCTACCCAAGCTCGGCACACCGGGAACGACCTACATCTGCGAAGCCGGTAGCACCTCGGTGGCCAGCCACAGCGATCCGACAATGGCCGGTAAATTCAACATCTACGATATCGAAGACGGTCACCTCACCGAGATTGAAACCCACCTATTTGAGAGTCACGAAACCGGATTTGTTCCCTGGCGTTCCGAGGTATTTCGCCGCCACATCTCGGAGGGGTAATGCCGATTTGCGAATCTGTCCTTCGAGCTGCCAATCGCCTGGGACTGGAACTCGGCGACGGCGACCCAACACTGACCGTCGAACGCCAACACTGGCGCGTTGAATTCGATGCAGCAGACCTTGCCGACGCCCACGCCGCCTGGCCGGCCCGGGCCGCCGCAGCCTGGTATCTGCTCGGCATTCGCCTCGGTATCGACAGTCTTATCGATGGTGACGACGACGCTGCCTCATCACCGATGCAATTTCGACGCACTTCGGTTCGGCGCTACACCGAGGCGCCGTCGATCCACGGCGATCACATGCCGCTTCTGCTGCCGGAGGCGACCCGACGCATCTACGAATATATCTCCAACGAGCAGGCCTTCTGTCGTCGCTGGCTGCAATCCGACCTCGATGTGGTGATCATTTTGGAGACCGGAAAGCGACAGGAAGTCCTCACCTGCAGCGAACAGGAAGACGCCGAAATCTCCGATGACAAACGATGGGACAAGGTGCGCTCTGCCCTATTTTACCAATCCTACAAAGTGCGTCCCAGCGAGACGATCAACGTCGATGGCGGTCGTCTGCGCATCTTCGAGACCCGCGAGGGATTCGGGGCTACTCGCGCACTTCTGCTGCCCGATTTTGACTATGATGCCGCCCGAGAACATGGCTTTCTCGCCGTTCCCTCCCGGGACTGCATCATCATTGCCCGTCCCGATGAATCCAACTACGCCGACAGCATGCGCCCCCACCTCGAGGAGATCGTCGAAGACGTGATCCGTGACTCTTCATTCGCCCTCTCCGATGCCGTCTTCGAATTGCGCCCCAACGAGGTCCGCCCCGGCAACGGGCCGCAGCTTCGAGTATCGAAATTCCTCGATGATCCACAGCAGCGCATCACCGGCATCAGCACGCGATGAGGCGCAACGGATTTACACCGGCGATTTCGTGCATAAAATCCCCCGCGCACTCACCAGGCGCCTATGGGCCGATTGCAATCTCGAAATCTTCAGTCTCCTTCCCCCGATCAGCCGACAAGAGGTACCATGTCCCACGACGCCATTGTACAGCAACTCGAAGACGCCCTTCGCAGCCGCCGACTCGATGTCGAGGCCGTCGAAGACACCTTCAATGTCAGCCAGGGTTCCGGGATCATGGCCCACAAGGCCAATATCGACCCCCGGCCTCTGCTGGAATACCTCGATGACAGCGACCGCGAACTCCGGCGCGATATCGCCGGCTATGTCAGCGGCGTCAAACACGTCTTACTCGAACCGAGCCGCTCGAGCGCCGACGAATGGAGCTTTGTCGAAAGTGCCGGCGGCCTCGTCCCGAGTCTGGAGGTTCCAACCTTCCAACTCGGCGTGCAAGCCGCCGCCGACGAGCCGGCCTGGACGCTGGATTTTGACGACGATCTCGTCGTCGCCTACTTCGTTCAACTCGACCGCGGACTCCGTGTGGTCACACAGCCCCAATTCGACGGATGGGGCATTAGCGCCGATCGATTGACTTCCGGGGCTCGAAGTATTCTATTTCACAAAACCCGCGAGCTTGATTTCCAACCGCTGGACTCCTTTGAGTCCGTGTATCGACTGCACTCCGGCGACGGCTACGACGCCGCCCGCTGTTTCGTCGTCTCCGATGCCTTTTACTCCAGAGTCGACGACGGTCTCCGGTTTGGAATGCCGTCGCCGGATCACTTTATTTGTGTCTTCGACTCCGACGCCGAATCGATTGGCGAGCTGTCGGAGGCCATCGATGAAATCTACGAAACTGTCGACTACCCGCTGACCGACCAGATCTTTGAATTCGACGCCAGTCAACCGGTCACCACTTAGAAGCTCTCAAAATAATGTCGGACCGAGTGACACCGAGAAGGTTTTGCCGCAGTTTTCGCTCGAAAGACGAGGCCTAGCAGCGCCGGGGCACCCGCGCGAGCGGGTCGTAAGGATTTTTGACGGAAACTGCGGTCTACATCGGCCGGAAATCACGACGCGAGACTTTTTTGATAGCTTCTCAATTTTCAGGACCCGCTCATGACCGAACACAACGGAGACCAGGACATCGATTCCACCTTGCCAGAGGTCGTTCAGGATTTCTTGCGAAGTGGAGCCAAACTCCAGGAGATCCGACTCGACGCGCGCGGCACCTGGACCCACGAGGGACTATCGTTTGAAAACCCGCGAATCCTCGACCTCTTTTCGCGCAGTGTCGACCGCACCGAAGGTGGCACCTGGGTACTGGAGGTCGGCCGTTTCACCTATCCAATTACCGTCGAAGATACCGGTTTTTTCGTCGAGCGCGTCGACTGGTCGACGTCGCCGCCAACCCTGCATATCAGTGACGAGACGACGGAAGAACTCGACGTCGACACCCTGGAGTACCGCCCCGGTGGACGACTGTATTGCGAGATCAAAGACGGCGATTTTCGAGCGCGCTTCAAACGAAGTGCGTATCACTCGATCACCGACTATCTCGCCGAGGATGACGGGCATATCATCGCCACCATCGACGGTGACACCACGGTGTTGGCCAATAGTGACGACCTCGACGATCCGCAATCGTAATCGGCCGCGCATCACCGATTAGCGGTGGTCGCGGTGTTGGCCCCTTGTTCGGCCGATGCCCGTCAATTACACAGAGCGTCAAGACACCGATACAGCACCGCGGCTCCGACATTGTCGGAGCCGGCGAATACAGATGGAGAGAGCCGATGGGTCAAGCCGATATTTCACCCTGGGAGCCGGCCTTCGACGGGTTGGGGACCGAACTCAACGAAACCGATCCTCCCAATGACGCCGGCGGAACCTGGTATGTGGCGCTGTCGAAATTCGCCCGCCACAGTTTTGCTCGACTCTTCGTCTGCCCCGATGATACCGAACTGAGTATACGCTTGGAGACCGTCCTCGGGCCTCCCGACGCCGATGATGAACTCGCTGAGACGCTCCAACAGCACCTCCATAACATCACCGACTCCCCATGGTCGCTGACCACAGAGCCCACAAGTTGGACGTTGTCTACAGCGCTGAGCGACGACGACACGAGCGTCGACCGATTGCGCCGTCTGGCACTGGAAGTACTGGAACTCGCCGAACACTTCGAGTCCATCAGCTCCACCGATGAATGGTTCGACATCCTCGGTGCAGATTCCGGTCAACGCGGTCAACCTACCGACGACAATGCTTCGTCCGGCGGTGATACCCCCTTTGAAACCATTGGTGAGGGCACCGACGCAGAACGCGACGCTCGCGACTCCGACACAACAGGCGAAGAAAACGCCACCCTGGTCTCCACGGCGGCCACCCGCGTCGATGATCACATCGTCGCTGTCCTGGCCTTCGAAGAGGTCCTCTCCAATCGACAACTCGAGGCCCTCGCCGAAGGGCTCGAACACCACCTGCATACCAAGTTTGAAGTCCAGGCTCGCCGCATCGACGACGTCGATCGAGCGGAATTGCGCATGCCGGCGACGGCGCGAACGACGCTGTACCTCGAGATCAATCCGGGGCGCTACGACGATGGCCTGTCATCGCTCAAACGCAACGTCGAGGGCTTTTTCGATACCCTCGAGAAATTTTCGTCCTATGGCGTCGACGTCTTCGAATACCTGGGCGTCGGCGAAACGGTCTTCGACGACCGCCAGCCATCGGGGCCATCGTCGACGGATGCCGAAAGCGAACTGTCGTTTCGCCCATCGGCGACGTCCCAACAGAGCAGTCCGGACCCGGAGCCGGCGACGTCATCGGAGGCCGACGACGGTGTCGTCCTGGCGCTCCAGGACAGCGAGTCGGCGTCTAGCAGCGGCGGCCTAAAGGCCAAAGACTACACCGACCCTCGTCTCCAACGCGACGATGCGAAGACCTCCCTGGTCGACGTTGTTCTTCGCCACCCCGGTTATTCCGACGAGCGCATCGGCCAAGTCCTCAGCATTTTGCTGTCCATCGAGTATCACAATGCCATCGACATCGCCGACTCCGCTCCCTGCGTCATTGCCTGGGCCGTCGGCCGAAAGCGGGCACTCCGATTCCAGGATGTAATCGAAAATGCCGGCGGTAAAGTCCTGCTCGTCGAACCCGGTACCTTCGGCGAAGATTGACGGGGTGAATTAGCATCCGCTAACGTCGCGCCTGCTTGTCCGAAAACTCATCGAATGACCAAGTGCTGACCGCCGGAAGTACATGGGTGGTCCCGGCGAGGACTGGGCGAGGAGGGCAAGGCGCGGTGACGAGGCGATGCCTTAGCATCGTCGAGAAGCCGCAACACAGCCATCGTCGTTCAGCACCGCCGAGAGCCCCGGCGTAGTTTCGAAGGTCACCACTAGCCTGTGGACACTCCTACATCAACCTCAGGAATTTCTGTGAATTCAAGACGACACTTTTTTCTTATTGCCGCCTTCTTTATCAGCGCCCTGGCCTTCGCTCCGGCCTGTGGTGAAACGGAGACCAGCAGCGAGGAATGCAATTCCTCACATATCTGCGTCAACAACGACTGTCAGTGCCAAACCGAAGGGAAAGAGGGTCAGTCCTGTAGTAATGACGAAGCCTGTGTAGAGGAATGCCGGGTCTGCAACTCGTAGCAATGCTCCCGGTGACGCGCTGGATCCTTCAGGTCGTCGCCACCGAACGGAGTTGCCTGCAAAAATTGCCCAGAATACTTCGTCCCATATCGGTGAGTACCGATTCGGGATGAAACTGAACTCCATACACCGGAGCCCGACGGTGCCGAAGGCCCATGATGAATCCATCGGCCCAGGCGTTGGCCACCAACGGACCACCGATGTCGGTGACCACCAGGCTGTGATAGCGTGCGGCGTCGAAGTCCTGTGGTAGCCCGCCGAAGACCCCGGTCCCGTCGTGCCGAACGGAACTCGCCATTCCGTGAACCGGTCGCCCACCGGTTTCCACCGTCCCTCCGAAGGCCACGGCCAATGCCTGATGACCCAGACAGACTCCCAGTATTGGGATCTCCCCGGTGAAGTATCGAATGGCCTCTACAGAGACCCCGGCATCGTCCGGATGCCCGGGACCCGGTGATACAATCAACGCCGACGGCTCCAGCGCGATCAATCGCTCAAGACTCCAGGTATCACTGCGAACGACCGCCGACGCCTGGCCAATCTCATGGAGGCGGTGCGCCAGGTTGAAGACGAAGGAATCTCGGTTGTCCAAGATCACCAGTTGGCCGCGTCCCTCCGGTGCAAAACCGTGACGTCTTTCAGAGGGCGTATTTTGGTCATTCGGTAGGTCGTTCATCGCTTCAGTTCACAAGCCGCTGCAATTCCCGCACCGGAGCGACATCCAGCGGCTGGTTTCCAAGGCTCTCTACAGGCGCGACCAGCCGACCTGACGAAGTCAGTGCCAGCGACTCGCAGGTCTGCAGGTCACCGACGAAGAGGGGCCGTTCTTCGATGTCAATCCCATCGTCTGCAGCTCGCTCCAGAACGACCTCCCGGATGATACCGGGCAAGATCCCCTGGACCGGCGGCGTGACCCAACTTCCGCCGATGCGTACAAAAATATTGGCGCTCGACGCCTCCCCGACGCGACCATTGACGCTGGTCATCAACGCCTCATCGAATCCCCTCTGTTGTGCCCGCCGCTTCGCTTCCACGCTGCGTATCCAACTGGTCGTCTTGTGTTGTGCGAGGTGGTCGTTCGGAAAATACAATCCCTCCACGATCGTCAACGCCAATCCGTCGCCATCCTCCCTTGGTTCCGGCAATGGCCGGTGGCGAGTGGTCACCGTACCACTGCCCCCGCCGAACGCCTGTGAGCCGGGTCTGGTAACGGTAACGCGCCACAATCCGTCCTGGCGCCCCTGCAGGTCACGGAGAACGCTCAACGCCTCATCCGCGGCCTCCGAGGGGTAGCCAAGTGCCGTGGCACTGCGCTCGAGACGCCGGCAGTGGCGATCGACAAAGCGCGGCTCTCCGTCCTCGACACTTACCGTCTCAAAGAGGCCATCGCCGTACAAAAAACTGCGATCATCATCGCGAATACTACCACTCATCCGTTCTCCAGTAGCTCGAAAAAAGGAGCTGCTTTCCACAGGGCTTCCTCGTATTCTCCGCCCGGATCGGAGTCGGCCACAACAGCTCCACCGGATCCG
>CAYUPT010000117.1:7943-9370 GCA_964446725.1 uncultured Bradymonadales bacterium
GTACTCCACGGTGGACTCATCGCCGAGTACGGCGCTTCGTATCAACACATTGCTGTCGAGCCGTCCATGATCCGACCAGTAGAACATCGAGCCCGTATAGGGGCCTCGCCCGTTGTGTTCGTGGGCGGCGATCCACTCCATGACCCGTAATTTCGGGGCTCCCGTAATACTCCCGGCCGGAAAACTGCTCGCAAATACGTCGAGTGCATCAAAATCCTCTCCGAGTTCGGCCTGCACCGTCGATACCAGGTGATGGACGGACCGAAAGGAGTGCAATTCGCATAATTCGGTGACGGTGACAGAACCCGGTGCGCAGACTTTCGTCAAGTCGTTGCGCATCAGATCGACGATCATCACATTTTCTGCGCGGTCTTTTTCGCTCGATGTCAGTTGCCGGGCAAGCCGTCGGTCTTGTTGTGGCGTCTCGCCCCGCGGTCGCGTCCCCTTGATGGGACGCGTCGTCACCGTGCCATCGGCGCCCACCGACAAAAATTGTTCCGGGCTGACGGAGGCAATAAATAGCCCGTCGATATCGACGACTCCACCAAACTGCCCCGGTGCCCGGCGGCGCAACCCGTCGTACAGCGCGCGCCGATCACCTTCCCATCGTCCCCAAAAGCGCTCGGTGTAATTGGTCTCGAAAAAGGATCCCTCGAAAATCGCCTCCACCGCCGCCCGAACTCCCCGTTCGTAGTCCCGGCGACTGACATCGCGCTTACGCCGGCGTTGGCCTCGCCCATCTCCAAATGCCTCGCCGGCTCCGGCGCTTTCGATCACCGCTTCCACGTCGCGAACCGATTGTTCGTCGCGCCCCAGGACAGTCCATTGTTGCCCATCGTGGTCGTAGACCGCCCCCGCATCAAAGCGCCCCACCCATAGATCCGGCGTCGACACCGATTTCGACGAACCGGCCACATCGTCTAGAAACCACCCGAATTCAAATCCGAAAAAACCGGCCAATCCACCACACCACATGCCGGCATCGGCGGCATCGACCTTCCGATGCTGTTGCTTCATCCAGCCCAACGGATCGCCGACGATTTCTCCCGACGGAAATTCGACGAAATCTCCGTCCACTTCACGCAGCCATGTCGACGGTCCACTGCACAGCAGCGAACGGCCTACAGGCGCCGACGCCACGTCCTGGGTCTCAAAGAGGACCGTCGGTCTCCCCTGCTCGATACACAACGACGCCGCCGACCATGGAGTGGCGGCGGCGCCGTCGATATTCACTTTCAGAGGATCCGTCATCGCTCCTCGTGACGCAGCGTAATTTCTACGCGGTCGTTATTTTGTGGGCTATCTGGATAGCGAATATCCTGCTGTCCCTGCCCTTCGTGGTCGATGCGATCGGCGTCGACGCCGGCATCGACGAGGTACTCGTAGACCCGATGTGCACGGGCCTGGGAGCGCGCCATATTTTCCGT
>CAYUPT010000118.1:0-9265 GCA_964446725.1 uncultured Bradymonadales bacterium
CGTCGGCGCTCAGGTGGGCTTCGACCTGGCGCACGCGGCGGGCAATGTGGAGCTCAAACTCCACGACTGGGGACCGGATTTTGCGGCCTGGTGTTCCTACAAATATCTCAATGCCGGGCCCGGTGCGGTCTCCGGGGTCTTTGTCCACGACCGCCATGCCGACGCCGCCGATCTGCCGCGATTTGCCGGCTGGTGGGGCACCGACCCGGAGACTCGATTCGATATGGGGCCGACCTTTGAGCCGCAGTCGGGAGCGGCGGGCTGGCAGTTGAGCAATGCTCCGATTTTGTCGATGGCAGCCCTTCGGGCATCGCTGGCGCTGTTCTCGGAGGCCGGCATGGATGCCCTTTGTGCCAAGAGCCGAAAAATGACCGGCTATCTGCTGGAGTTGCTCGACGAGCTTCCCGGCGACCGATTCGAGGTCATCACGCCCGAAGAGCCCGACGCCCGGGGCTGTCAGGTCTCGATCTACGCCCATGACGACGCCGACGCGTTGTACGCCGACCTCCAGGACGCCGACGTCGTCTGTGACTATCGAAAGCCCGGCGTGATCCGAATCGCGCCGGTGCCGCTGTACAATAGCTTCGAAGACGTCTGGAAATTCTGGCGGGTTCTCGCCGATCAGATCGACGCCGGATCTTGATAAACGCGCATTGCGAGGCCGTTGGCGGCGTAGATTTTGGTGCCGTCGACCCACAGGCTGGCATCGGCGACCACCGTCGTCTCGCCCTCCAGAAATTCGGTGTCTCGCATCTCGAGGAGGACGGTCATCTGGCGGGCCTCGGGAAGCACCTGGCCGCGATAGGTCCAGGTAACTTCGCGGCCCGTGGCCACGGGCTCGATGATGGGGGCGTCGAAGCGGTCGTAGAGCCGTCGCTGAAGGACGTCGTAGCGAAGTGTCTGGAACATGGCTTCGATGCCCAGCGACCCGGGCATGACCGGATCCTGGTAAAAGTGGGCCTTGAAGAACCACTCGGCGGGGTCGATGCGCTTTGTGGCTCGGTAGCGCTGGGATCCGTCGTCGAGGCGCCGGCCGCAGATGGTGTCGATCATCCGGAGTCTATCATCGGGCCATAATTGGGGGGCGTCGGGGGCCGGCGGTGTCGACAGGTCGACCGAGGTCTCCGACGGGGCGTCGAACCAGGTTTGTTCCACATCGTCGGTGGGAAGTCCCGATTGCTCTCGGAGCGCCTGGCGGGGGAAAAAGCCAAACGTGGTCTCCACGTCGTAGACCAGCTCGCCGCGCTCGTCGAAGCACTGGACGTCGAAGGACTGGATGGTCATGGCGCCGGACGTCGAATCCCGGGTCAGTCGGGTTTCGGTGGTAAAGGTACCGAAGTCGGGGCCGATGGGTCGGTGCAGTGTCGCCGTGCCGTCGAGGTTTCGGTAGTACAGCGGCTCGTCGGCGTCGAGCACGGCCCCGGAGTACAGCGACAGCCATCCGCAGGGCTGAAGGGCGGCCTCCATCAGTACTGCCGACGGCGCCCAGGGATTGCCGTCGGCCTCAAAGAACCAGCCGTTGTTGGGGATCTCCCACTCGACGACGGCGCGATCGCCGGGTTCGGCACAGCCGGGCTGGCTGTCGGCGTCGACGACGCGGGTCATAAACTGGAAGGGCTCGCCGGGAAGTCGGGGCATCCTCGTCGGTCCGTCGAAGCGCCGGTAGTCGGGGCCCATGCACATCGTCGCCGGACCCCGGGCGGTGGCGAGCATCGCCGCTTTGTCGTGGACCAAGTCCCCCTGTCGAAGCGCCCGCTGGTCGGCCCGTTGCGGCGGGTCGACGATCAATTCCTCGCCCATTGGCGTATCGGGAACGAGTTGAAGCTCGATGCCGCGGCCGTGAAAGGCCTTGAGGCCGTCGACGGTGGCCAATACGTCGGCGACGAGTCGGGGGCGGTCGCCGTCGATGACCTCCTCGACGAAGATCTCGTAGACGACCTGGTCGTTATCGGGCGTCGCCTGGCCGCGGCATTTTAGATCGAAACCGATATCGGGGACGGGCTCGAAGCGCCAGCCGTCGCGGTCGAGGCTAAAGCCCATGGCGATCATGTAGAACGCCATGGCCTCCAAAGTGGTCTCGAACATCAATGTCCCCGGCATGCAGGGATCGCCCTTGAAATGACCGTCGAAAAACCAGTCGTCGCCGGTGATGTCGTAGACCGTTTTCATGTAGCCGCGACCCCAGGGCCCGCCGCCGGGCGTCAATTCTTCGACGCCGCCGATAAGGCACATATCGCCGTCCTCGATATTCGGCGTGCGGCTGTGGCAGCGAAGCCGCTGGTAGCCTTCGCCAAAGCAGGCCGACACATCGCCGTCGGCGAAGGCCTGGACGTCGTCGGCACTGAGGTGGGTCGGAATCAATTCGGCGTCGACGCGAGGCGGGTCGACGGTGACGTCGTCGCGGACCTCGCCGCTCTCCGGGGTCCACAAAATCCCCATCGACTCCGCCAGCTCTTCGTCCGTAAAAAAGCCGGCCTGGCCTTCGCGGACCGACAGGCGGATGTCGTCGCCGACGCGGCAGTCGTAGTGAAAAAAGAAGATGCGCACGTCGCCCTGTTTGGCGTGGCCATCGATGTGGATGTCGTACTCCAGGGTGTCGCCGGCCTCGGGCAGTCCCTTTTGGTAGGTCAATTCGCAGCCCAGAAGTCGATAGGCGCGCCGGCCCTCGTTTTCGAAGTCGGCGCCCATCCAGGAGATCAACAACAGGTCGGCCTGGCCGGCCTCGATCATGACCCCCGGCGGGATGTGGCCGCGAAAGAGATACCAGGAGTCGGCGGTGATATCGGTTTCGGTCCACACCGTGCCGGTGCCGATGACACCCTTTTCGGCATCGATATCCATGACTCGATCGGCCAGAAGCAGCGGCGGTTCCGGCATGCGGACCTGGCGCGGGTAGTCCTTTTGGCGCTCGAACATGGGCCCGAAGATATCGGCGATATCGCCGGAGGCATGGGTGATCAGGTCCTGGCGGTCAAAGAGCGGTTGCGGGGCACCGGATTCGGGTTGTGGAGCTGGAGTCGAGGGGCTCGGATCGCGGAGTTCGGGACGCCGGGCCTGGACCGCCGGTTCTGAGTTGTCGACCGGTTGGTTTGCCGAGGCAGTTGCACCGGCGAGTTGCCACCCGCGGCGCATCTGTTCGATGAATTCGCGGTGGATGTCGGATTGGCGGTCGATGACGTCCAGATACTGGTGGTAGGCGTTCTGGAGGTGCTGGAAATGGGCGGGAAGCGTCGACGCCGGCATCGGCGGGGATTTCGGTGATTCCGGTGATTTCGGAGCTCTCGGCGCTCGGTCCGGCATCGGTTTTCGGGGGATTGCGGGTTCGTTCACCGACGGAAGCTCCGGGGCCCGCGGAAGGACACGCCGCTCATCGGTCTGGGGCTCAATGCGTCGATTCGGAATCTCGAGGTCCGGCCGGTGGGCGGCAATGCGGACGGTGCGCTCCGATGCGTCGTCGCAGGAGTCCATTCGGTGGCGCTCGATGTGGTCGTTGAAGGCGTCGATGTCGACGTCGACACCGGCGGCGTCGAGTTCGGCGGCGGCGCGGGCCAGCGAGCGAAGGCTGTCGGTGGAGCCCACATCCAGGGAGACCACGTTGTGGGGTCTGTCGGCGAGGATCTGGTCGATCCAGGAGGCGAGCGTGGAGCGGGGACCGTGTTCGACGAAGGTGCGCACGCCGTCGTCCCAGGCCTTCCGGATGAGCTGTGGGAAGTCGATGGTATCCGTGGCCTGGTCGAGCAACGCGTCGGCGACGTTATCGCGGGTCGGTTCGTAGTCGGCGCCGACGCCGTGGCCGTAGATGCGCAAATCCGTGGGATGTGTCGGCCGGCTGTGGAGCTCATGCCAGGTGGTCTCGAAGGCGGCGAGTTCCGGGCAGTGGACGGCGATATCGTAATCCAGATCGATTGCCCCGTGTTCCGGCAGTCGGTCGAGGACTCGGCGAATAACCGGCGCGTGACCGCCGATGGTGACGTCGCCCGGCGCATTTTTGATGAGCAGGTGGGCCAGCGGTTCCGCGGCAATGGCGGCCTGTACGTCGGCTTCGGGGCCGGTGACGCGAACGCTTCGCCACTGTGCCGATTCGCCATCTGGCAATTCGTCGCTCCAGACCTCGTTGAGAAGCTCGAATTCGCCGCCCAGATATCGCTCGAAGGCCTGGCTTTCCGAAAAGTCGCTGAATAGACCGTCGAAGTCGCGCCACACGCCGGCGGCGAAAAGGGCGTTGGTTTCGCCGGAGCTAAAGCCGATGGCGCAGTCGAAGTCGATGCCCAGGACGTCGGTGGCGAGATCGCTGTGAATCTGGCTCAACACACTGGAACCGAAGAGTTTGTCCAGCGGCGTCGGCGCCGCGCCGTGGTCGGGGTGAAACATCCATGTTGTGGCCGAGTTGAGCTGTTGGAAGCGGGTTTTGAAATCGGCGACGAGTTCCGGAAAGGCCAGGCACAGCGCAAGGCCCATATTGTGGTAGGCGCCGGCAGCTCCGGTAAAGGCTTGAGCGACGTCGCCGCCAAGGGGCTCGGTGTGTCGGTAGACGCCGTCGGGCAGTGGAGAACCGTCGTCGATGTGGGCCCGGAAGGCCGCCTTTTTATCGGCGAATTCGGCGTCGCCGTCGGCGGCAATCGTGGCTCGATGTCGGCCGTGGCCGATGCGGTGAATCGTCGGCGTGTCGGTCAATAGCGGCCGCCGGGTTCGCCGGATGGTGGTGGTGCGCGCCGGGGCCTGGAGGGCGTCGTTGGCGATGGTCGTCGTCTCGCCGATTCCGGAGGCCGGGCCACGTCGCGGCAGGGCGAATTCGGGAGCGGCAATCGCGGCGCCGATGCGCAGCAGGCCGGTGGCGCTGTGGGCGCGCGGGGTCTCGATGTGGATCGCGTCGTCGGAGTCGGTGTCTTCGGGCAGTGCGGCGGCATCGTCGATGATAGCCAGGATGTCGTCGCCGTCGGCCTGCGCCCGGTCGCGGCGCTTGACCATCAATGCTATGGCGGCGTCGCAACGCTCACCGTCGCCACCGCCAATTGCGGCGTCGGCGCGGCTCTGCGCGGTGTCCGTGGTCATCTCGACGGCGCCTACGATCGCGGCGTCCAGTTGGCCTCGCTCGATGGCCTCCACCGCTTCTCGAAGTGCGACATCGCCGGCGTGTTCCTCGGCAGATGTGGCAAAGGAGTAGCCCGTCAGATCGAAGTGGGAGTTGATGCGATTGGCCACGATATTGGGAAGGGAGCCGACGACGGCGGGCGCTGTGAGCGGATCGGCGACGGCGTCTTGTGCCTCCGGGTTGTCGTGGAGCCGGGCCCGGAGTCCATGGCGCGCAATCTCGGGATCGGTCTGCATGCCGGTGAAGACGCCGGTGTTGGCAGCGTCCAATTTGTCGACGTCGTCGGCGGCGTCCATCGCCGCTTTGAGCATCGCCACCTGCTGCGGCAGGCTCTCTTCGAGATCGCTGGGTGGAAATTTCAGCGATGCCAGCGGAACGTCGATGCCGTCCAGCCGAAATTCACCGTCGCTGCCGTCGCCGGACGTCGCAAGCCATCTGCCGAATTCGCCGAGACTGGAGGCGAAGCCACTGACCAGGCCGAATCCGACGACGGCGACCTCCGTGGTTTCTTCGCCGCCTTCGTCGGTGGTCGTCAGGTCGGCGCCGGGATAGGCGGCGTGGTCGCCGCGCCAGTTCTCGACAATGAGATGGCTGTTATTTCCGCCAAAGCCAAAGGCGTCGATGGCGGCGACCTTTCGCTCCCGGTCCCAGGGTTGGGGCTCGGTGACGAGTTCAAATGGCGCGTCGTCCAGAGCGTCGATGGCGCTTCCGTCACCGACGTGGATCGTCGGCGGGAGCGTGGAGTGCTCCATGCCGCCCAACACCTTGAGGAGGCCCGCCATGCCGGCCGCCGTAATGGAGTGGCCCATATTCGATTTGTGGGAGCCGACGGAGACCGGGCGGTCGTCGGAAAAGACGGCGGCCAGACTCTCGATTTCGCGCCCGTCGCCGACGGGCGTTCCCGTGGCGTGGCATTCGATGTAGGAGACGTCGTCGGGGGCGATGTCGCTTCGTTCGTAGGCCTTTTCAATGGCCCGGATCTGGCCCGCCGACGCCGGAGCCAGAAGGCCGTCGGAGCGACCGTCGTTGCTCAGGCCCACGCCGTGGATGACGCCCAGGATATCATCTCCGCTGTCGATGGCGTCGTCCAGTCGCTTCAGGCCCACGAAGGCCGCGCCCTCGGTGGGAATCAATCCGTCGGCACCGCGGTGAAAGGGCCGGCTTCGGCCGGAGGGACTCAGGGCCTGAAGGGCCTGGAATCCAATATTTAAAAAGAGCGGATCGGCTCGATTGACGGCGCCGGCGAGCACGATATCCGCCCGTTGTTCACGGAGTTTTTCACAGCCCAGCCCGATGGCGTACAGCGACGAGGCGCAGGCGGCGTCGAGGCTGAATGCGTCGGCCCTGCGACCCAGCGCGGGACCGACCAGATGGGCCGGAAGCCCGCTCATGTATCGGTTCAGCGTTGCTGGCTCTTCGTCGCCCTGCCAGACGGCCTCCGTCCACTTCGAAAGCCCCTCCGACGGAAGCGATAAATTGCCCAGAAGTACTGCAAGATCTCCGTCTTCGGCCCGGTTTATGGGGCGATAGGCCTCGTTGGCGGTGTGTAAGACCCATTGAAATAGCGGGTCCAGGGAGGTGACAACGTCGGCGTCCAGATCAAATTGATCGGCATCGAAGATATCGTCGAATCCGCGGACGTAGCCGCCGGGGTTATCCCAGTCATCTTGTTCCATCGCCGCCGAAGGTCGGGCGCGCCACCGTGTGGGCTCCGGTTTCGACAGCAGATCGCGACCTTTCAACAGGTTTTTCCACAGGGCCTGTGGAGAAGGGGACTCGGGAAAGATGCAGGAGCGCGAAATAATGGCGATCGGCTGGGACATACGGGCTCAGTCGGCAGGCATAGCGAAGACTCGGCGAGGCGTCGGCGCCTAGAATTGTCGGGCGGCCCCGACAGGTCAACCCGAAGTTTGCAAAGCAAACGCCGATGCATCTCCGACGTAGATGCATCGTCCGAGGGAGAATGGAGGGAGCGCCGGCGGCCTCGCCGGCATTACGCCCGCGGCGTAATTGGGGTGGCCAACGGCGAGCGTCTTGGTTTTCGAGGAGGGCGGAGAGCTTCTCCGCAGTCGACGACGACCGGGCCCGAGGATACGAGGGTCCGAGGAGGAGTCGACAGTATCGACGTGTATGGTGTTGGTATCGTGCCGAGTGGCGGCATAAGGCACCTCCGGTGCCCCCCTCAGCCGTCGGCACTCGATCCGTGAAATCGAGATGTCTGTCGACCCCTCAGACTTCGCTCGCGTAAGCTCCTCCCCGCGAGGCGATGGAGGAGAAGGGATGTCGCTTTCGGCTGTCTTTTTTGGGGGAGCCCATTCTACCGGAAGACTGTGCCTCACGATCGACACTGCCGAGGACGGGGACGCCCTCGTCTCCATCCGTAGCCGTTTCGAATCGCGGCGGCGGGCTCATGCCCGAAACAGTGTTGCTCCTTGTTGCCCGAATGAGTGCCGCGATGCGGAGGAGGAGCACTTTTTCGGGGCGAAGTGCAGCGCCAAAGCCTGTGCCGGCGGTGCGCTACGGAAAGGAGGGCATCGAAGGCATTGAGCCCGCGGCGCACTCGTTGGAGAATGCACCCATGCCGGGGTCTGACGCGGTCGCCATGAATTCGACGGTGACCTCTGTTGCAGGGAGGTCGACGGTCGTCGGGGGCTGGCCGGGGGCGTTTCGGGTTTCGACACCGATGGGATTGGCCTGTCCTACGAAGCGACCCTGAACGTAGTCCTCGTCGCTCCAGTGGTCTACGGCCAGCCAGCCGGCGTCGTTGTCGACGCTGACCGAGACGCCCTCGAAGGCGCCGCCGGCGAGTTCGGCGAATTGAAAGGAACCACCGGCGGGGCTGCCGAACCAGGTGTTTGAGAGGTGGAATCGGGGTCGCACAGTGCCGGAGTTGTCCTGTCCGGGCTGGTCGAGAAATACACCGAAATCTTCGGCGTCGTAAATCGCGCTGGTGGTGCCGGTGGCACTAAACGAGCCGCTAATGCCTCCCGTCAATGAGACGTGGTGAAAGCACTCACAGGGGCCGACGCGGAGGTGGGCGTCGTCTTGCAAATCGTAGCCGTCGACAGTGGCCTCGATGGTGAATTCGCCGATATCAGAGGCCTGGAAGAGGCCGCGGTCATCGATGGAGCCACCGGAGGCAGACCACTGAATGTCGGGGTCCGACTCGGCGACCGAGACATGGGCCTCGTACTGTAGTTGACCGCCTTCTTCGATACAGCGGAATTGGGGCTCGATGCGCAACTCTTCGTCGCTGCGTATAATCGCCAGGTGGTGTCGCGGTGGCGGGTTGCAGTCGCTGTGGCGAAGGCCGGTGTCGGCGGTGCTTTTAAGCGAGACGATGACGGGAAAATCATCGGTCGACGACGGAAGCTGAATGTCGGCGCGGTGATTGCCCTCGACGTCGTCGTCGGTGTCGATAATTTTCCCGGCGTCGGTCCGGACTTTCCACCGACCGCTGCGATCCCAGAGATGGTCGATCTCTCCTCGAAGAGTGACGACGTCACCGGGGTCAGCACTGCGGTCGTCGTGGGGGATATCGACGTCGCCCGGGTAGACCGTGACATCGCCTCGCCACCTGGAAAGCTGGCGGTTGTAGCCGGGCGGAAAATAGCTCGGATCGGCATTGACCTTGATCTGGCCGGGGCCAAGTGCAAGTGGCTCGTAGTAGCTGATATCTTGCCCCTGGTGGTGGTCGTCGTAACAGAAGTCATCGAGTGAAAACTGGTCGCCGTGACGGGTGCCGATACTCCCGTCGTAACGGGCCTCCAGAAGCTGGGTGCGGATATCGATATCGGGCCACGGTCCGGGCTCGATGACGCAGAATCCGCTGCCGTCGAGGATGGTGTCCATGCCGGCACGGGTCGCATTTTGGGCGACGAATCTTTGGAGATTATCCCGGAGCTCATCGGCCATCGACGGGGGAAGGTCGATTCGGTCCGTGGCGCGATTGATGATCCTCACCGCTCCACCGGCGGCGCCGGTGACACCGAAGGCAAATTCGATCAGAGCATCGGCGATATCGGCGGTGGCATCCCAGCCGTCGGTGTAGGCGTCGACGCGATAGTGCGACCAACTCTTGGGTTCGGTGTAGTCCTCGAAAAACGACGGTATCCACTGGTCGACGCGCGGCTCGGTGAGGTAGCGCGGCAGGGTGTTGGCGTGGGCACTTCG
>CAYUPT010000119.1:0-9244 GCA_964446725.1 uncultured Bradymonadales bacterium
AGATAAAGCCGCTCATCACGAGTAACATTCCGACCATGACCAACCCGTAGCCGTCGTGGCCGGTGTCGGTCAGATAGGACAGATTCTGGGCGATGTACTCGAGGTTGGTCGTACCTGTGGCACCGTAAATCAGCGCGATGCCGTAGAGCATCAACGCCGCCGAAATCGACCCGAGAATAAAGTACTTCATAGACGCCTCGGCCCCGCGCTTATCTTTGCGCAAAAACCCGGCCACGACGTAGATGGGAATCGACATGATCTCCAGGGCGATAAACAGGGCTAGCAAATCGGCGGCCGCCGCCATAAAGATGCCACCGATGACGCTAAACATGATCAGCAGGTAGTACTCCCCGCGATCCATTCGGTGCGACTGTCACACCGCCGGTGAACACAGGATCGCCAGCGCCGCGGCCACACAGACTAGCGTCGAGAAAAAGAGCGCAAACTGGTCGAAGTACAGCATGCCGAAGAAGGTCGCCTGCTCCAGCCCGCTATCCCACAGATACCAGGAACTGGCAGCGGCGACCGCCAGGCCGATCACCGAGAAATAGGCCAGGTAATCGCGCTTGGTCCCCTGGCGATGAAAGACATCGATGAGGATAAACGCCACGGCCACCAGGGTGACGATCGCACCGGGGACGACGGCGACGAATTCCTCCGCCTGGGGAGGTGTGAGGAGGGCAAGCATGCTGAGACTCGACAACAAGTTCATGGTTCAAAAAACCCGTCTCTTCGGTAGCGCCGAAAAAATTATCCGGCGCCGTGAATCACTTCATTCGTCAGGTAGCTCGTCAATCGTCGCGCGGTGGATTGTTCAGGGCGCGATCCAAGATCGAGCCCTCCGGCACCCAATCGTCGGCCAGTGGTTCGACGACCACCGATCCGTAGATGACGCCATCGAGCTCTTCTTGGAGCCGCTCGAACAGCACGTCATCGATTTCTCCCTGCAATTGATCGGTATCGATATCGTGGAGGCTCTGGATGGAGCGCTCCGGAAATTGCCGGTCCACCTCTCTGAGGAGGTCTTCGTCGATCTCTTCGGTCACCGTGATCTGGTTGTCCATATACCCGAGGAATTCCTCGAAGGAATTATCCATGTAGCTGAGGAAGAATTTCGGGTAGACGCCCATGAAGATGATCATGAAGACGATGGGCAACAGGACGCCGATTTCGCGTCCCGACAGTCCCCGCATATTCCGGACTTTTTCGTCGGTGACCTCACCGAACATCACCCGCTTGAACATCCACAGCAGGTAGGCGGCGCCCAGAATTACGCCCAGTGCGGCGACGCTGGTGAAGGCAAAGGCCGTCACCTCCGGTCCAATCGGCGGATTTGCCGCTCCTTCGGCGCTCAGCCCGTCACTTCCAGCGGGACTACTAAAGCCCTCCGGCCAGGCTGTAAAGGTATCTGTGACCGCCGGGAAGAAGAGGTATTCGCCAAAGGACAGGAAGTGACTCTTCGATGTGCCCAGAAGACTGAGGAATTCGCCGACAAACCCTGCCAGGCCCGGAAGTGCTGCCGAGCCGAGCATGATGATGCCAAAGAACGCCGCGAAGACGGGCATAACTTTGGCCACTCCGCCGAAGTCCTTGATCATCTTGCTGTGGCGACGCTCATAGAGCATGCCGACGCACAGGAAGAGACCGCCAGTGGCGATGCCGTGGGCGAGCATGACGTACATGCCGCCGGCCAGTCCCTGGGGCGTCATGGCCACCAGGCCGAGCACACAGAAGCCGAGGTGACTTACCGAACTGTAGGCCACCAGGCTTTTGACGTTGTCCTGGGCCAGCGCAAGGAGCGCACCGTAGACGATTCCGATGACGGACAACACCGCGATATACGGCGCGTAGACAACCAGAGCATCGGGAAATAGCGGGAAGGCGTAGCGAATCAGGCCATAGGTACCGAGCTTGAGCATCACCGCCGCGAGAATCACGGAACCGGCCGTCGGGGCCTGAACGTGAGCCAATGGAAGCCAGGTGTGGAACGGAAAGAGCGGGACTTTGATGGCGAAGGCCAGCAAAAACGCCCCGAAAAGCCACATCTGTTCGGTCAGCGTAAACTCAGCGCCAATGAGATTGGTGTACAGAAAGGAGTACCCGCCGTCGCCGGCTCCCACCGTCAGATAGACGTACAGGATGGCCACCAGCATCAGCACGGAGCCGAGCATGGTATACAGGAAGAATTTGATGGCGGCTTTGATCCGGTCGTCTGCGCCCCAGACCCCGATGATAAGGTACATCGGAATGAGCATGACCTCCCAGAAAATGTAGAACAGGAAGACGTCCAGCGAGACCAGTGCGCCGATCATGCCGACCTGCAAAAAGAGCAGGCAGATCATGTATTCTTTGACGTTTTCTGTAATCGCCGAATACGTCGACCACACCGCGATGGGCATCAAAAAGGTGGTGAGCATCACCAGCCAGATACTGAATCCGTCGACACCGACGTAGTACTCGATGCCCAATGCCGGAATCCACTCAAAGGGTCCGTGTTCGAGCTGGAAGCTGAATGCGCGGGTCGCCTCGTCGACATACGAGGGATCAAAATTGAGCAGAATCCCGAGGCTTACACAAAAGACTCCCAGGGTGGTCAACAGTGCCACATTTCGCAGCACCTGGACCTGATCCCGTGGAATGAACATCAGCGCCAGGATGCCAATCAGCGGACCGAACGTCGTCAGCGTCAACCAGGGGAATCCACCCTCGCCTCCGCCGATACTCGCCTCGGCGAGCATCGGCTGAGTGGCCAGTACGCTGAGAATGTTTGTGAACTCTACCATCGTCATATTTCCCGGTTATCGACTTCTCCGGCTTCTAACGAGACGACCGGAATCGTAGTTGCGAGGATGCGAATCACGTCGTTGGAATCATTCGAAGAATGGGAACGGTCCCCACCCGGCACTCCACAGAATGGCCAGTGTTATCAACACCAGTCCCAGCGTAATGTAGGTGGAGTAGCGCTGGACATTGCCGCTCTGCAGATTGCTGAGGGCTCGACCGAGATTCTGGGTCATAAACGACACCCCTCCGACCAGCAGGCCGGCGATGATGTACTTGTCGAACCAGTGCATCGCCTTTCCAAGGGCCAGCGTGGAGCGAACGAAGAGGAAGTCATAGGCTTCATCGACCCAGTACAGGTTGATGAGAACGTTGTACGCCCATTCGGTGCGCTCTTTGATGACACCCGGCAGATCCGGTCGTTTGACGTACAGGAAGTACGCCAGACCGATGCCGACTGCGGCAATGACCACCGCCCGACCGGCAGCACCGAGCTCCAACCAGTACGGTTCGTCGCCGAAGCGTCCGACCAGGCGGTATTCGTTGGCGATAAAGAAGACGTCCTCGAGCCAATTCTCGAAGGCGAAGGCGTAGGGATTGACGGCCTCATAGATGCCATCGGGCAGTAGCGCGATGAAGTGCGGCCAGCCGATATAGCCACCGACCACAGAGAGTACACCCAGCACAGCCAGTGGCAGGCGCATCGGAAGCGAGACTTCGTGGATATGTTCTTTGGTCTCGTCGTCGGCGCGACAGTCGCCCCAGAAGGTCAGGAAGTACAGACGGAACATATAAAAGGCGGTCAGCGCGGCCGTCACAAGACCGATAATCCATACCGCCCAGTTGACGGTGGCTGCCCATCCGACGACTTCCAGCGCCGCCCCGTCGGCCTCGACGACCTGCGGGACCAGTTCGGTATTGAGGTATTCGGCGGCCTGCGGGAGGAAATTAATATCCTCCATGACCTCTTCGACGTTGAAGACGTGGGTCTTGGCGATGGCGTTCCACAGAATCAGGTCTTTGGAGTAGAATCCGGCGAATAAGGGGACACCGGCAATCGCCAGGGTCGCCGCCGCAAAGGTGGCGTGCGTCCACGGTAGGAGGTCCTTGAGCCCACCCATCTTACGGATGTCCTGTTCGTGGTGCATGGCGGTAATGACGGCGCCGGCACCGAGGAATAGCAGGGCCTTAAAGAAGGCGTGGGTCATCAGATGGAAGACGGCCGCCGAAAAGGCTCCGACTCCAACGGCCATGAACATAAAGCCCAGTTGGCTGACCGTGGAGTACGCCAATACGCGCTTGATATCGTTTTGAACGATGGCCATCGACGCCGCGAATATGGCCGTCAGGGCACCGGTGAGTGCAATGATGGCCATCAACTCCGGGCTGTAGGTGATCAACCAGTTGAGACGGCACAGCAGGAAGATTCCGGCGGTGACCATCGTCGCCGCGTGAATCAGGGCACTGACCGGCGTCGGGCCGGCCATGGCGTCCGGAAGCCAGACGTACAGTGGAATCTGCGCGCTTTTGCCAGTGCAGCCGAGGAAGATGAGCAATCCGGCGGGAAATGCGATCGGCGCCAGTTGAGCGGCCGCCGCGGCGGGCTCGGTCGCGATCTGGGCCAATTCGATGTAGTCCCAGGTGCCGGTCATATAAAAGACCAGAAACAGCCCGAGAAGAAAGAAGAAGTCGCCGACCCTGTTGACCAGAAATGCCTTTTGGCCGGCCTGTGCTTTTTGTTCGTCGCTAAACCAGAATCCAATCAACAGGTAACTGCAGACACCGACGCCCTCCCAGCCGATGAAGGTGACGAGCATATTTTGGCCGAGCACCAAAATCAGCATCGCCGCCGCAAAGAGGTTCAGATACGAAAAGTAGCGCCATTTGTCGGGATCATCGGCCATATAGCCGATGGAATAGATGTGGATCAGCAATCCGACGCCGGTGACAACCAGTGCGAGGACGGCGGTCAACGGGTCGAATAAAAACGCCAATTCGGCGTTGAGATCCCCCGAAAAGATCCACTCGTAGACGCTGTAGGTCAGATGGGGCGCCATGCCGCCTTCGGCTTCGACCTGGCCGGTGTGTTGCATCAATCCGGCGACACTCAAAATCGCGAAAACAAAGGAGAGTGCCATGGCTCCGCAGGCCACCCAGTCGACGGCCTTGCGCGGTAATTTCGAACCGAAGACGCCGTTGATAATGGCACCGATCAGCGGCGCCAGAACAATCAGGCCCAGAAAGTAGAACTCGTCGGCGTAAAGCGTTTCCATCGTCGCCTATCCAATTTACCAGAAGGGTTGTGTCCGAAGCCCGCTCCAGACTGCGAGCGGGCGGCTGCGGACACCGAACTAGTACTTCAGCTCCTGCATCTCATCGACACTGACTCCGCGCTTGTGACGGAAGACATGGAGCACAATGGCCAGTGCCACGGCTGCCTCCGCGGCGGCGACAGCCATGATAAAGAAGGCAAAGACATGGCCCTCCATCTCAAAGCGGTACCGCGCAAAGGCGATGAAACTGAGATTCACGGAGTTGAGCATCAACTCGATACTCATGAACACAATGATCGCGTTGCGGCGAATCATCACGCCGACAAGGCCGATCGAAAAGACCGCTGCCGACAAGATGAGAAAATGTGCGAGAGTCGGTTCAAAGGACATTCCCAGTACTCCATCCAGGGAAAAAAGCCGTCGTCGGGCGCCTGCTTCGTACAGCTCCGTCGGCTGTTCAGGTGACTCGACGCTTGGCGAGAATGACGGCGCCGATGATCGCTGCCAGCAGCAATACGGCGGTCAATTCAAAGGGTATTACAAATCGATTGACCAGCATGATGCTCACCGGCTTAAACGTCCCGTACATCCCGTCGCGACCGGGGGTGACCTGGTCGATATCGGGGTCGGGCTGAAGCGACGGCGGCAGCTCGTAGTCGCGATCTTCATCAAAGCGCGGATAGTTTCCATCGGACGGACGCTGCGTACCGGCCTCCCAGGCCCGAAGTGTCTGGCGATACTCGGCTTCCACCGTCGCCTCTTCTACATCGGCGTACAGGCCGTCGATCGCGGTGGCAATCTTACGCGGTTGCTCATGGGCATCGGCCCCGACGGTGGCCACACAGCCCTGATAGCGCTCCTGGTCGTCGGCATCGAGTTCATCGACATCGTCGACTTCGGCCATCCACCCGATGCAATCTCGTGAATCACTGACGTTGTCCAGATTCACGGCCGACACGATGACGCCGGCGGAAAATAAGAACATCACCACGCCGGCAATAATCGCGATCACGTAGTGAACCTGGAAGCGGTTGGCCACCAGATTCTTACCGCGTTGATTCAGGAGCATGATGATAAATAGGAACAACACCATGATCGCCCCGCCGTACACCAGTACCTGGACGACGGCCAGAAAGTGGGCCGAAAGCAGGACATACAGGCCGGCAAAGCAAAAGAAGTCGGCGATCAGCAGCAATGCGCAATACAGAGGATTGCGCACGACGATGACCGCACAACTCGTCGCCAGTGCTCCGAATGCAAAAAACCAGAAAAAGAGGGGTTCCCAAAAACCCATGGAAATCTCCGCTCGACAGGCAAACTCAAAGCCCTTCGGGAGGGCTTTGATTCATTGATTTCGCCGGCGTCGCGGTTCGTCAAAATTTCAGAGCCGCCGCCGGGCGCCTGACTGATAGCGCACTTTGTGCGGGAGGTCAAAGGGCGAGTCTGGCGAATCGAGATCGGTGCGGAAGCCGGTTCGGCGTGGCACTGTCGATGAACTGTGGAAACACTAGAAATACAAGTGGCCGTTCTCCGGCGAAACCACCGAACAACGGCCATTTTCCAGGGCGACGGATGCTCTTTAAGTCGCCGTCGACATCGCCGTCTTACGCGGCGTCACTGCGACTGGAATCATCGCTTTTGCCCCACGCCGGATAAGGGCATCCGCCCTCTTTGATGTGGCGCTCGAATTCCTCGGTAAAGGTTTCGATATAACTTCGGACCGGAATGGCGATGGCATCGCCGAGGGCACAGATCGTATTGCCCTCGATGTTGTTGCACATGTCGAGGAGCAAATCGAGATCCTCCATTTGCCCGCGCCCGGCCTCGATGGAGTCCAGGACCTTGGCCGCCCATCCCGAGCCCTCGCGACAGGGCGTACACTGCCCGCAGGACTCGTGGTGATAAAAGTGGGCCAGTCTCGCCGTCAGACGGACAATACAGGTCTGTTTGTCGATAAAGGTCAGACAACCGGTTCCCAGGTTGCTTCCGACCTCGCGCAACGGCTCGAAGCCGAGCGGCACATCCAGATGCTCCGGTTCGAGCACGGCACACGACGATCCACCGGGGATAAAGGCCCGCAATTCGTGGCCGTCGCGCATGCCGCCGCCAAATTCATCGCTCTCCAGCAATTCCCGGGTCGTGATCCCGGAGGGCGCTTCGTAGACCCCGGGATTGTTGATCGGCCCCGACAATCCGTAGAGTTTGGGGCCGCCGTTTTTCTCGATACCCAGATCGGCGAACCACTGGCCGCCGTTCTCGATAATAAACGGGACCGACGAGATGGTCTCGACGTTGTTGACGATCGTCGGCGACTGAAAGAGGCCGACGACGGCCGGAAACGGCGGCTTCATGCGCGGCTGACCGGCTTTGCCTTCTAAGCCTTCGAGCATGCCGGTCTCTTCGCCGCAGATGTAGGCGCCGGCGCCGCGGTGGACGTAGACATCGAAATCAAAGCCAGTGCCCTTGATATCTTCACCGAGGTATCCCGCTTCATAGGCCTCGTCGATGGCGTTTTCGAGCCGTTTGGCAGCGAGTAGGAGCTCACCGCGGATGAACAAGTAGCAGAAGCGGATCCCCACCGCCCAGCCCGAAAACACACATCCCACGAGCACCCCCTCCGCGACGCACTCCATCAGATAGCGATCTTTGAAGGTCCCCGGCTCGCCCTCATCGGCGTTGATCGCCAGGTATTTCGGGACATCGCTCTCTTTGGGCAGAAAACTCCACTTGATACCGGCCGGGAATCCGGCCCCGCCGCGACCGCGAAGATTCGATTTTTTGACCTCTTCGATGATCTCTTCGCCGCCCATCTCCAGGGCTTTTTCAAAGGCCTTGTAGCCTCCATTGGCCTTGTAGACGTCGAGCTTGTGGGCGTTGGGTATATCGAAGTTGCGAGACAGGTATTTCTTTCCGGTTCGAGTCGGTTGTTGACGGGGGCCTGTGGCCTTCTCGTCTTCTTGCTGAGCCTCTGACGATTCGTCGATCGACTCGTCCTGACTGGAATCCGATTCGGCCTGTTGTTCGGTCTGTTCTTCTTTTTCTGTCATGATTCTACCCGGAGCTGTGGTGTAATAGTCTTAAGCGACGTCGTCATCCGGCATCACTGCATTTCGCGGGGATTGGGCAACTCGTCGAGCTTTTCGCTCAACTCTTCGAGGATCTCGTCGACGCGCTGCGGCGACAGGTTTTCGAAATACTCGATTTCACCGTCGGAATAGGTGACCTGAAACATCGGTGCCGTGCCACAGGAGGCGAGGCACTCGACTTCGGTCAGCGTAAAGTTGTCATCCGGCGTCGTCTCGCCGAGCTGAATGCCGAGGTAGTCCTCGAGATGCTCGATCAACTCGTAGCCGCCCTCCAGGGCACAGGTCAGCGTCGTGCAGACCTGAATGTGGCATTTGCCGATCGGCTGTTTGTTGTACATCGTGTAAAAGGTCGCCGCCTGCAGCACCTTCGAGGGATGGAGCTCGAGTTTGTCGGCGACGTAGTCCATGACGTCGACCGAAATCCAACCAAACTCCCTCTGTGCCAGATGCAACACCGGCAGCATTGCCGCCTGATTATCGGGATAGCGGCTGACCAGATCTTGAAATTGCTCTTCTGCTTGTTCGGAAAATTCGACTGCCATGGTGTCAACGGCCTCATGCATTGGGGGATGAGGAAATCTCCTCGTCGTAAATCCGTGCGCACGCTAGGAGTACGGGTCGAGACGTGTCAAGACCGGGTCTCGAACGCCAATTCTACAGATAGTCGTCTCCATCGATTCGATAGTAAAAACGCTCGCGGCCGAGGCGGCGAAATCCGAGGCTTCGATACAGAATCGACGCCGGCGTATTGCCTCGATAGGCCTCGAGGTCAATGCCGCGAATATCGTGGTCTTCCGCCCAGTCCAGCAAATGCTCGACGAGCATCCGACCGATCCCGCGTCGCCGCGCAGCCGGCGTCACATAGAGCGTCTCGATCCACAGCGAGCGCCCGGCAAACTTCAATGACCAATTAAAATTGGCCAGGACCACACCGACGACATCGGAGGTCGTCTGATTGCGAGCCACCCAGCACAGCGCTCCAGCACTGGTCTCCTCATCATTGCCCACACATCGTCGAGCAACCTCGACGAGGTCTCCGCGATCGGTGTCCACACCCAGATCGTCCATATCCTCTTTAAAGAGGTCAGCGATGGGCTCGATATC
>CAYUPT010000120.1:0-390 GCA_964446725.1 uncultured Bradymonadales bacterium
CAGCATCGACCAGCCCTCATCGGAGGCGCTGACCTCTTGCTGGGCGATCAGACCGGCGGCCGCCGTGACCGCCGAGGTGACGGCGGCGACGGGCATCGCCCACCGAGACATGGTGTTGAGGTCCTGGCGCCCCGTCCACTGGGCGGCGGCCTCCAATTTGACAGCCGCCGGCAGCGCCGCCAGCGGGTAGTGACTCAACGCCGGGTGCAGCTCGTGCAGTCGCATCGCCATGGTACATCCCTGGTGTCAGTGGCCTAATCTCGAGGTCTTACCCTCAAAATTAGGGCCCTCTGTCCGGGGAGCAAATCGCGACATACCGCAACCCACGCCGCCGGCCCCCCCCAACCCGCGGACCTGGGTGGGCGTTGTCATTCCTCTTCGGGCGACGTC
>CAYUPT010000120.1:400-3380 GCA_964446725.1 uncultured Bradymonadales bacterium
ATCTTTTCGGTGGCCTCAAACGACCAGTGCTTAGGCAGAAAGCGCCGCACCATCAGCACCGAACAGGGCGCCTGGTCGGCGATGACATCCGGAATTGCTCCGAACAACACATTGCGCATCTTCCACTCTCTGGAGGCGCCGATAATGACCAGATCCGCCGGCTCGGCACTCATCTGATTGCGAATGCCGTCGGTAACCCGTTCGGCGCGCTGGAGGTGGTAGTCGACACGGACATCGCCGCGCTCGACGACATCTTCGACGATCTCGTTGACCGCCCCGACGACCCGTTGTTGTTCGGCCTCCACATCGACATCCGGTTTGACGACCCGAAGCAACTGGATGGTCGCTCCCGTCGAGCGCGCAATGCGGGCTGCAATCTCAAGCCCCAGCCGGGCGTGAATTCCGCCTCCCCAGGGAAGCAAGATGGTATCCAGGGGATCCAGTCCCCGGTCTTTTAAAAGCGCCATATCGCAGGTGGCATCGCGGATCAGGCCCTGGACGGGACTCTCGTAGATGCGACCGATATTAAAGCCGCCTTCCCAGCCCATCAGAAGCATATCGCCGCCGATATTCATCGTCTCGCCCTGCAGGACGGTAAAGGGGTCGTGGGCGACGGTCGGATGGGCCTCGATCTGAGCTCGAGTGTCGTCGCCGGCCGACTCATCATTGAGTTCACCGATCATGGCCCGAATGCGCTTTACGGAGTCCTGCTCATCGATTTGAGCGCGGGCGGCGTCCAGTGTTGTCTGCATGGGAATGCGCACCACGTGGAGTCCGAATACATCACCGGGCCCCTGGTCGCCGCGGGCGATGAGCCGACCCATCTTCAACAGATCGCGCTCGTGTTCGGGATTGGCGACGGCGACGGCGATCCGGCGCTCCGAGTAGGGCTCAATCGGCCGTTTGGCCACCGGTTTCGGCGCCGCGTCTTCCAGTTCCTGAGCGACTTCGCCGGTCGGCTTGTAGAAGAATGCCGCCAATCCGATCGACTTCCAGCGCTCTCTGAGAAACGGAATGCTGTGGGTGATATCGATATTGTCGCGGGCCACGAAGAAGTACCAGGCCAGACTGAGCACAATCAGCGCAATGACCGCCAGAATCGACAGCGGCTCCGACAAGATGATGATCACCAGACAGGCCGCCGCGGCAAATATCTGAACAAAGGGAAAGCCCGGCGCCCGATAGGCCGGCCGGTACCAGTCCGGATCGGCGGCCCGCAAAATGACACAGCCGATATTGAGCGCCGCATAGCTGTACAGTTGCAGCACACTGGCGATCTGAGCCAGAAGCTCCAGGTCGTCGAGTGTGATGAAGATCAGCGCCAGAATGCCGGTCACCAAAATGGCGCGGTGCGGCGTCAGAAATTTATTGTGGATCTTGCTGAAAAAGCCGGGGGCCATCTTGTCGCGGGCCATCGCCAGATTGATGCGCGAGGCCGCCAGAACACTGGCATTGGCCGACGAGACCGTCGCCAGCAGGCCGGCGGCGATGACCGCCAGCGCTCCAAAGGGACCGAAGATGACCTCGCCGGCCGCCGACAGCGGATCGTCGAGGGCCGCGATCTCTTGCTGGGGAAACATTCCGCCGAGCATCACCAACACCAACACATACAAGATGGTGACAATGAGCACCGAACCGATGAGGGTGCGCGGAAGATTGGTCCCCGGATCTTTGATCTCCTCGGAGACGGCGGCGATTTTGACAAATCCCAGAAAGGAGACGAAGACCAGGGCCGTCGTCGACATAATCTGCGTCCAGCCACCGGTGCCGTCTTCGCGCGGTGCGGCGATGAATTCACTCGTCAAATTGGCGAGCTCGACGTTGAGTAATCCGCCGGCCGTCAACACCCCGAGAATGCCCATCAGGGCGAAGACGACGATCATCTGCGTCTGGCCCGATTGCTTGGCGCCGACCACATTCAAGATCACGAGCAGGATCCCGCCGACGGCCGCCGCAATCGGCACCGGCGTCGCCATCAATGGCTCCAGCATCGCAAAGCGCTCGCCGAGCCGATGAAAGACCTGCAGCACATATTCGCCCATCCCCACCAGATAAAAGGCGATAGCAAAGGTCAGACTCAGCCAGATCCCGACGCCCGATATGGCACCGAACATCGGCCCCAGAGCCCGGGACACAAAGTAGTAATCCCCTCCGGACTTGGGCATTCCGGTCGCCAACTCGGCGGTGCTGGCCGCAGTCATGGCACAGACGATGCCGGCGCCGATAAACGACAGCATCGCCGCCGGCCCCGTCAGCTCCAGGGCTCGACCGGCCAGCAAAAAGATGCCGGCACCGATCATGGTGCCCACACCGATCGTCAAGGCATCCCAGAATCCGAGCGTTCGTTTCAGGTCTTCTTGTTCTTCGATGGCCTACTCCCGCACTTCGAGTCACAGCGACCGGATGACCGGCGGCATTGCAGGCGGCGAAGACTGGACGTTTGATGTCCGAATTACAAGGGGCGAAGGTCGCGCGCGGCAGATGAATTTGCCAGCGGGCCGTACTTTCTTCATGATAGGCGGTCGCGTATGTAAAATTTTTCGACGCTACCGTCGCCTCGGCCATCGCCGGATGCCACTCCGCGATACCCGCCGTGGCCGTGTCCGTGAGGAATCGCCATGATGTTCGCTCCCACCCAGACGTCTCCCCTTCGATGGTGGACCCTGTTGTTGTCGATCGCCGTCGTCGCCAGTCTCGCCGGATGCGCACAGGGAGAGTGGGAGAGTCAAAACTCGAACACCGAAAATCATAGCGCCAATGACGACACGGACGCCGGCGTCAACGCCTCCAACGACGACACCGGTAATAACGACGGCGATAATGACAACGACGACACCAACGATAACAACGACAACAATAGCAACTCCGCCCCCGACTGCACCGACGGCGACGATTGCGACGACGGCGAGGTCTGCGATCTCTACGACGAGACCTGTGTTGAGCTCTGCACATCCAGTGAGGACTGTCCCGATGAGCGCAT
>CAYUPT010000120.1:3480-9214 GCA_964446725.1 uncultured Bradymonadales bacterium
ACAGCGACTGCGACAGCGGCCAGATTTGTTGCGGTGAGTTCTGGGGCAGTGTCTGCCGCTATCCCGCCGATTGCTGAATCTCTGTCGCTACTACCGGCCGAAGCTCGCCCAGTCGACTTCCGGCACCGGAAGGTGGGGCTCGAAAAAATAGCCGTGGCGCGAGTACACGCCGTAGATGTAGGCGAAATCGCCGTCAAAGAAGTTGTGGGGGATTTCGATGCCAAAGGTCTCATCGTCGACGCTTCCATCGTCGATGCCCTCTCGAAGACGGGCGATATCGTAGACCTCCTGTTCGGCGTCGACACCGACCAGCGGATCGACGGATTCCACGACCATCCAGCCGTTGGAGGTGCGGACCTCCGACAGCGCGTGGCTGTTGATGCCGGGCACCAGGTAGTGCAGCGGCGTCGGCTGGCCCTCGTACAGCGCCACACGACGCACGTCGAATCCGTAGTGGCGAAGGGCCTGCTCGACGAGCTTTGCCCGGTCGTAACAACTCCCAAAACCGCGCCGGTCGTAGTCGACGACCCGGTGATGGGTCGCTCCCTTCTTAAAGGCGTCGGAGGTGTCGGGATAGCGCTCAAAGATCGCCGACTGGACCCGTTGGACACAGTGGATTTCGGCGTCGAAGCCCGCGACCTCCTGACAGGCGTCGTCGACGTCGAGGTCGGCGATGATCTGTCGGTCGCCGTCGCTGACGTCCGTATCCACCGCATTGGCCCACAGCATGGCGGCGACGCCCACTGCCGCAAGTGCTCCCAGTACCACCGCCGCCCAACACAGGCGACGGACTGGATTCGTTGGACTCCTCGGACTCATCGCTCCCCCCCGGCTTGTTCATTGGTGCCTCTATGGCCCTATCGGCCACCCTCACAAATTAAACGCCGTCGACCTCGCTGCAACGGCGACGCCTCGATTGGATGCAATCGATTTGCCCTCCCCGCGACTCGTCACATATTTCCTCAATAGCTCCGACAACCGCCCGTGATATCATCCAATGATGACACCGGCGGCCCGGCCACCCCGGCGTAGAGCTGATGCCTGGCGCGACAGTGATGGATAATAAAAATTTGGGGGAATGATGACGCGACGACCCGCCACCGCACACCCGGACAATCACCACAGACACGCCTCGCCCTGGATCGTCGAATTTACCGGCAAGCCGGGCACCGGCAAAACTACGCTGACCTCCGCCATCGCCGATCGCCCCGGGTTTTTCGACACCCCGGGGCTCATCGACTGCATTGTCTCCGAATGCATTCCGCTGTCGTCGGTACTCGACAGACTTCCGGGACTCGACAGGCCTCCCGATGGGTCCTGGCTGAAGCAGCGGCTGTATGACTACCTGCTGTATCGGCGTCAAAAACAACAGATCTACCGCAATCGCCCGGGACTGGTCGACGAATTGAGCGAGATCGTCGACGAGGCCGACCACGAATGCGACGATTTTGCCGCCGATCTGTACCGCTGGGCACTGCAGACGATTGCCCTGTGTCGACAGGTCCGTCGACTGCCCATTCGCGGCGCCGCCTATCTGGCCGACGAGGGACCGGTACATCGCGCCATTTCCCTATTTGGCGACCGGCCCCCGGCATCGGCAACATCGATGGCCGAAGACTACTTTCGACATCTCCGCCCCCCGGATCTGCTCGTCATCTGCCAGGCCTCCGACAGAACCTGCAAACAGCGCCTTACAAGCCGCTCGAGCGGATTGCCCCGCCGGCTTCGCGATGCCACATCGGAGACCATCGATCGCTTCCTTTCGACCGCCGGCGCCCTGTGCGGCGAGGCCGCCCGCTATTTCGATCACCACGGAAGCGATGTGATGTGGCTCGACACCGACAAATTAACCATCGACGACGCCTCCCGGGCCGTCGAACAGGCCATCGAGAAACTCGGCCAGCGCAAACCGGCCCGGCGCCTGTGCTTCGACACCGGCCGGCAGTAATCCCGTTCGTCGGCGGCCGCCTCAATCCAGCGTCGGACCCATATCAAAGAGCCCGACGCCGTCGACGTGCTCTTCACCGGTCCATCCAAAGGGAACGTCGATATCGGATCCGGCGTACGACATTCCCCACAGCCCGTCGGCCTCGAAGTAGTGCAGCAGCCACATCTCGTCCTCGTCGGGATGCTCAAACCCGAAGGGCGCGGCGGAATCGGCGGGGATTTTAACCGCCACCCCACTGTCGGCGGGGTATTGAATGCTGAGAACGCCGGCGCCCATCCCCAGCCGATCGCCTTCGGCATCGAAGCGGTCGATGGCATTGCCGCCGATGTACACGTCGAATTCGGACAGCCCGACCGGGTCCGGATCATCATCGCCGACAAAGGCGCCGACGACCGTACTCGCCGCCTGGTCGCCGCCAAACGACAGTGACGTATCATCGGTGTCGTCGACTCCGACACCGAGCCAGGTATTGCCCCCCTGGGAGTCATCGACAATGCCCTGGCCGCCGGCGACCTCGATGCCCTGCATCAGGCCGCCGCGGGCATGCTCGCCGCTGATATCGGTGGCCGCCTGGTAATTGTCGGCAAAGACGAGCCGACTCCACTGCTGGCTGTTGACGTCGGCATCGACGCCGTCGACCCAGGTGTGGGCGCGCACACCGATGCCCATCTTCTCGATGCGCAGATGATCGAGGCGCACACCGCGGGCCCGAATGTCGATGCCGATGCCGTTGTGTTCGGCATCGGAAGGATGTTCTATCGCCAGGTTTCGGATCGTCGAGTAGGCGCCGTCTTCCCCGATATGAAGCGCTGTGATATCGGCCTCCGGCTCCAGTAACGAGCCCTGGCCCTCCAGAATCAACGCCGTGGGAACGTCGAGTCCCACGCCATTGCCATCGCTGTCGTTGATCTGAAGCCGGGCATTGGCCGGAAACCGGTAGCGCACGCCGAGTCCGGCGGCGTCGTCGAGATTGTCAAAATCGGCCTGAAGCGGCACGGTCGCATCGCGCTCGCCGGTAATATTGACGCAGTGACCGCCCTGGGTACAGGCCTCGTCGTCGAGGCAATCGACATCGGTCGTGCAGGTCGTCAACTCCATCTCTCCGTCGTCGCCATCTTCACCGTCATTGGCCCCCTCGCCGTCGTTGCTGTCATTGGCCTCCTCGTCGTCATTGACCTCTTCGCCATCATTGGCCACCTCGTCGTCATTGCTGTCATTGGTGTCCTCGCCGTCGCTTGCCCCTTCGTCGTCTTGTTGCTCGTCGTTATCGTCCGTCTTATCTCCGTCTTGATCGGCATTACTATCGCCGTCGTCCTGCTGTGGAACGACCAGATCGTCGCCGTTACAGGGGGAGAATGCCGCCGTCGTCAATACAACCAGGGCGGCCAATACTGTGGCCGTTGTGCCGCGCAATACGCTGTTCATGATCTACTGTCCCGTGCTGGAAAAAATTGGATGGCCGATCCCCGTCAATCCAACGTATCGCCCATGTCGAATAGCGCCGGTCCGTCGGGATGGGTAACAGCGGTCCAGGAGAAGGGAACGGTTCCGGTATTGCCGTAGGCAAACGCCCAGGTTTTGTAGCCCGTATTGTCGAAGTAGCGCAGATACCACCAGTGGTCTTCGTCGGGATGCTTAAAGCCGATCGGCGAGTCGTCGTGGCCCGGAATCTTGACCTCCACCCCGTCGCTATACGGGTCTTCAAAGCGGATGCGACCGGACTGCATCCCCACTCGGTCGCCGGAGGTATCGATGCGGTCGATGGCATTGCCGCCGACGAAGACATCGACGTTGGAGGCCCCGGTAATGTCCGGATCACTGAGCTCGAGATAGGTGCCGACGACGGTGTGGCGTCCGGCATTCGATCCCAACTCCAGCGACAAGTCGTCGGTGCCCTCAAAGGAATTGCCGACGTAGGTATTGCCGAGAAAGGAATTGTCGTCGATGCCGGCGCCGCCCCGGACTTCAAAGCCCGTCATCAGGCCGCCGTTGGAGTCTGCGCCCGACAGCGCGGCGCCGGCGTGGTGATTGAGCCTGAGCACGATGCGCGACCACTGCTGTTTGTTGACGTTCGAAAATTCACCGTCGGCATTCGTCGGGGCCCGAATTCCGGTGCCCATGCGCTCGATGTACAGATTGTCCAGACGGGTTCCGTGGGCCCGGATATCGACCCCGATGCCGTCGTGAGGCGTGTCGAGACTCATATCCTGGGGCCGGATCTCGAGGTCGCGGACCATCGAAAAATCGGCGTCCTGGTCGATGCGAAGTCCCGTCACGTCGTTTTCGACATCCAGCACCGAACCGCTGCCCTCGAAGATCACCTGCGTCGGCACATTGAGCCCGATGCCGTCGCCGTCGAGGTCGTTGATCTGCAAGATCGCATTATCCGGAAGCCGGTACGGAACGCCCATGCCGACGGCCTCGTCGAGGTCATCGAGTTCGGCCTGCAACACCGAGGTGGCATCCTCGCTTCCCGTAATATTGACGCAGTGCCCGCCCTGGGTGCAGGCCTCGTCACTGCCGCAATCGGCGTCGCTTTGACAGATCGTCAGTGCGTCCTGGTGATGCGCGACGTCGCCGCCGTCGGCGTTGTCATTGCCGTCGAAGTCATCGGCCAACCCGCCGGCCTCACTGCCGCAACCGGTCAGAACCATCACCGCCCACAGGACCACAACTATCCCGGTTCCGACTCGGTATTGACGCCATTCGAATACTGCATTGGGGTTGTCATTGTTCATAATCCGTGTCTCGTCATTGAAGTACAGATGGCCCCTCCCACGACGATTCACGATCGGCGTTGCGGATTTTACCGTCAACAAAACATTCCGTTATAACTGTTTGTTTTTGTTGCGTTTTTTGGTTTCACAACTCCTCTCGCGAGAGGCCTGACCACCACCGGCGGCGCGATACAAATTGCACTGCTCGTCGCAAGACGTACATTGAAGTCCGAGCCTCGATGACTCGGCACGCCGCTCCAATGCGCCTGACCCTATCGCTTATCGCTGGCCTGTGCGGCGTGTCGGCCCCGGAACGCGGACGATTGATGTTGCGAAATACAACGTTAGCCATCGCTTTCGCCACCGCCCTGGTCATGCTGGGGAGTCTGGTGGTGACCGCATGCTTTGGCTCTTCTCCGGAGACGTCGACGGACTACCAGGCGCCCCCGGAGACCATTCGCGCCGGCCACCTGCTCGACGATACACGGGCCCCGCAGGGCGAGGCCGGAAACTTCGAGCCCCCCACCTTTGCCCAGCGCCGGGCCATCGATGACGTTCTCCCCGACTTTCTCGACGAACTGGAGACCGACAGCGTCGACATCGACGCCTACCGGCCCCGATTTGAAGCTGCCGGGCTGCGACTCGATACCTACGACCACGGCGACCAGCAGTGGTTGCTACTGTACGAAGCCGGCGACCGATGGAGGGGAACCGGCGCCTACGTCTTTCGCCCCGGAACCGACGCCAGTGACCTCGTCGTCCAGGCCCCCCACAGCTATTTCGACCGCCACACCGACCGGATCGGCCTCGCCGTCTTCGAAGACACCAATGCCCGGGCCTTCTTCTTTAACACCCTTCACCGCTACCACGCCTCATCGACCTTTCGCGCCACCGACATCGCCCTCTCCGACCCGTCTCACAATAGCTCCAGTTTTTACCACAAGATCTCGACGGCGGTGCTGGAGCATCGCCCGGCGACTGCGATGCTCGAGCTTCACGGCTTTACGGGCACCGACAGCGGCGGCCGAGCCCACCGGTTTAATGCAAGCGAGGGCGTCGACAATCCGGG
>CAYUPT010000121.1:0-9199 GCA_964446725.1 uncultured Bradymonadales bacterium
ATCGGTGGAGACGGAGGCGTCCCCGCCTTCGGCAGTGTCGAGCGTGAGACGCCGACCTCCGCGGCTCGCGAACCCAGCTAACCGTCATTGACGTTATCTAGAAGTTCGTCGAGATCGTCTTCGTGTTCCGGTCTCGGAAGAATGCTCAGATCGGAATTGGTCTCCAGAACCACCGCCGATATGTCGTCGAACGACGTAAAACCCTGGGATCGGGCGGCGGCCAGGATCTCGACGCGAGTAATCCGCTCCTGTTTCATGGTCTGTTCAAAAAACTCATCGCCGTAATACAGCATTCGCGGCGTGGCCTTGATCACATTCTGAAAGCCCGGGAACCGGGCCGCCGTCGCCGCCATGGCGTATTGCAGCACCACGAGGCCCGCAATCCCGGCGATGCCCTCGACCAGCGGTACCTCATCGACCAGAATAATGGTTCCCACCATCGACCCCAGAGCCACGGTGACGACCCAGTCGAAGCTATTCATCTTCGACGTCGTCCGCTTGCCGGTGATCCGCAGCACAAGGACCAGCGCCACATAGACCAGCAACGCGCTCAACAAAATCTCGCCCACTCGTGTCCACTCATCGAGCCACATTGCGCCCCCTCCGATGGTCATCGACAAATCACTGAGAACCGGCCTACGCGCTCCGAATTAAATTTGCTATCGATATCGCGAAATGTAAGCGACGAAGCGAACACGTCCACTGCCCGGGAGGCGACCATGCCCGAATTTAGTGAGAGTATTTATCTGCGCTCCCAGAGTCGAGAAGACGGCATTGAATGGCTTCGCCGAAATAACCGCGAGGGCTACGTCTACGAGCCGCGCGGCGAATGGGTTCAGGTGCTTCCGAAGTGGCCCGGATTCTTCAACTACGACGAAGAAGCCCTCCAACTTTCGCCGAGCCTTCTGGTGTACTACGTCTTTGGCGAGACCGACCGCTGGCTGGTGTGGATCTACGACGGCGAAAACCGACTCTTCGATTGTCAGTGCTCATTGAGCGATCCGGCGCCATGTGAATTCGACGAAGCGGCGCTGGCAACGGTCGCCGACAGGCTCGACGTCGCGGAGACATCACTTCGAGACGCCCTCATCGGCGATGACAGCCAGGACTCCGGGCAGCGGCAAGCACAGCGCGCCCGACGATTTTGCGAGGCCCTGGGATTGCCCAATTACCGGGAGACGTCGTTTGAGTACGCCCGCGAAGAACCGCCGTCCAATGATTTCGATGTCATCTACGTCGATGACAACAAACAGCTTCGCGCCGGCCGCGACTCCGAATTTGTGGAGCGCCTCCAACAGATGTCGGTCGACGCCGACAAAATCCCGTCGACAGTCGCCGAAGGGGTCGTCATCGAATTGCTCGAGCGGGAATTGATGACGCTGGCCATCGACACCGATTCGGTGCGCCAGACGCTGTCGAATCTGCTGACCGACCAGTTGACGACGCCGACGCTTCCGGGGGCCCAAGAGCTGGTCGCGCCCTGGGGGCACTCGCTTAAGACGGCTCCGCTGGTCGCCGAGTTCGACGCCACAGAGGAGCAACTCTTCCACGTCATCCAGCGACTTATTCAGGCCGCAGAGTAGCGGAGACGGTATTTGAACCGCGAAGGAGCGAAGTTGGCTAAGGAAAACAAATACGGGCTTCCGCCGCTGTCAGCTCGAACTCAAAGTGCCAAGGGTATTTGAACCGCATAGCGGGCTAAGCTGGCAAAGGAAAACCCGATGCTGCTATCCGCCGGGGTTTTCGAAGGACGCCGAAATCGGTTATCATGACGTCTCTTCTGGCACATGAAATATTTCGCGTCCTCCGGGGATCCCCATGCGCAGACTCGTCATCCCGACACTACTCGTTCTGCTCTTCTGTCATACCGGTGGTTGCGCTCCGGAAGCGTCGGATGCCGAGGCTACGAACGTAGAGGACAGCAATTCGGATGCCGAAGACAACGACTTTGATATCGGAGAAAACGACGCCGATGCCGGAGACAATGACGGCAATACCGCGAACAACTACGCCAACCCGGATTGCGTCCCCGACGAGTCGACCTGGCATGAGACCATCGAACCGACGGTCGACACCTACTGCGGCGACTGCCACGGCGATCCCCCCGACCACGGTGCGCCCTATTCACTGACGGACTACGACGCGTTGGTCGACGACTCCGATGGCCTGCGCAAAGTCGACGCCATGGCCGGCGAACTCATCGACGGCCGGATGCCGCCTCCCGGATACCCTCCACTGGATCACGCCGACCTGGACACGCTCGTCGCCTGGGCGACCTGCGGCGAAGAACACCCCGATTACGGCGCCGAACTAGATGCCTCGGCGCCGGTCTGGGAGGCCCCCGAAGAGGCCCCGGAGGGACTCGATTACTTCGATGTGACCGCCGAAAATTACGAAGTCGGTCCCGACGTCGTCGACGATTACCGCTGTTTTGCCATTGAGGTCCCCGTCGAATCGGATCGCTTTATCCGCCGCATCGAACCGGTCATCGACGACGGACGGGTCCTTCATCACAGCCTGGTCTCCGTCGACCGCTCTCAAAACGTCAGCCCCGGCTCTTTTTCGTGTCCCCTCTTTCCGCCGGGCGATGAGTTTCTGTACGCCTGGGGCCCGGGCCAGACGGCGCTTGAATTCGACGACGGCGGAATTCGCATCGGCGCCGACGACCGAATAGTCCTCCAACTCCACTACAACAATGGTGCCGGCTTCCATAATGTCACCGATTCCAGCGGCATGCGCGTCTTCTACGACGACCCCGCAGATACCGAATACGCCATGGACGAGGTCGAAATCATGGCCATCGATATCCCGCCGGAAGCCACCGCCGAAGAGACCACGACGTGCACCGTCCGCCACGACGTCGATCTCGTCGCCACCTGGCCGCATATGCACGAGATCGGCGACGAGTTCGAACAAGTCGTCCACCGACAGGACGGGACCACCGAGACCGTCGTCGAATTGACCGGCTGGCACTTCGAGGCTCAGTATCTGTACCACACTCCGATGAGCCTGGAGGAAGGAGACGAGCTGTCTATTACCTGCCGGTGGGACAACCCCCACGACCGCTCCGTGAGGTTCGGTACCGGTACCGAAGACGAGATGTGCTTTAGTTTCATGTATTTTACTCCGTCCTATGCCAGTTTCTGCCGGTAACGAACCGCAACGGGGCAGAGAATATTTGACCCGCAAAGGGGCTAAGTCGGCAAAGAAAAACAGTGAAGATTTTCAAGTGCACGGTGGACGCTAAGCGGGACGACAATTGACTGAGAAGCGGTCAAAAAAGTCTCCCATCGGCATTCGCCGGCTGATTTGTCCGCCTTCTTCGCGCTCAAGCCTCGCCTTATCCTCCGGATAGGGCTACTTTTGATCGCTTTGAAGCCAAACAAATCATCTCGCCGAGCCTCGGTCCGCTTTTTTTTGACCGCTTCTGAGAAGCGGCACCGACGAGATGATGGCGAGCAGATTTCGAGTCAATCCGACTGCAGGCGTAGCAGCGCTACTCCAAAGGAGTAACGACCGAAAGATGCCGTCATCAGCCGTCGAGACGTTCTTCGACACCACAGCCCGGTCGTCGACATCGGCCACACCGTCACCACCGGAGAGCTGGTCGGACGCGTCGGCAACTCCGGTATGCTCGCCGACGACCCACACCTGTTGATGTACGCCGTCGAGGGACAAACGGGCCCGATGGAGGGCGAATTGCTGATGAATCTCCAGGGCGTAGCGATGACTTTCGACGAGCGTTTTTTGACGCGCAACGACCGCATCGACCGGCGTTGAACTACCATTCGACTCCAGTCTCAGCCACCACTCGACGAATGGACAATCGACTCCCACCATCTCACTCAATGGAAGACATCAGTCCCACCGATCGCTGAGGCCCCGATGCCATCAAAAAAGGCCGACGAGACGTCGATTCACGTCTCGTCGGCTCTCTCATTTCAAACTGTGCATCGAGCAGGTCAGCGCATGAATGGATTGCCGAAGTCGTCGTCGGAGTCGGCCGCCGACCCGTCGGTCTCCTCGACAGACAGGTTGAATAAGCCCTGCTCGTTGCGACCAAACGTCGTGGCCCCAACGCGATAGCTCCCGGGCTCCAATTCGATATTGATGCGGGCGTCGGTGGTCATGCCCATGACGGCATCGTCATTTTCCTCGATCAATTCGCCGTCGTCGTCTTCCAGCACCAGATAGGCATCGAGGTAATCGGACTTCATGTCGATCTGGACGTATTGCGTCTCGTCGATCTGAAGTTCGTAGTACTCCACGTACGAGTCGCGCGGCCCGTAGGTGCTGTCGCCGGGTTCGAGCAATCCGTGCAGCCGTTGCCCGACATCGATTTCGCCGTATTCCAGTTCCGGAACTTCGGTGAACTCCGTCTCGAGATAGTATTCTCCCTGCTCGTCGCCGCCGTACGACGTCGCCCACAGCGTGTACTGGCCGGGCTCGAGGATGGGCCATCCGATGTGAGCATCCAGATCCCCGCCGGAGTCGTCGTCTTTGGTCACAAAGTTGCCCTCGTCATCGGTAACGACCAGGAAGGCATCGACTTCTCCGGAGCGCATCACCGCATCGAGCACCACCGGTTCGTCGACTTCGAACTCCAGTGGCTCACCGGTGCGATCTCGATTCGGAATTTGTTCTTCGCCGGGGCCGAGAAAGGACTCGTAGCGCTCGCCGATGGAAAAAGAGCCGGGCTGGCGCAACTCGCTGGCCTCGGCAATAAGCGTGTACTCACCGACTCGATGGGGATCGGAGGAAGTCGCCGAAATCTCGTAATTGCCCTCGTTGAGGACGGTCTGGATGAGTACATCGTCGGTGGTATCTCCGTGGCGGTAGCCGCGAAAACCACCGTAGGAATCGTCGCGGGCCGTCGTCGCGATTTGATCGCCACTGTCGACATCGTACAGTGAGAGTTCTCCCGAAAAATCGATCGACGTCAACTGGATCGATATCGGCATCCGCTCGTCGACGGAAAACTCGAAGGTGTCACTGGGGGCTCCGGTGCGCTGGTCGAAGGCCTTGCCGTCGTGGAGGAAACTGGTAATTTTGGAGGGAAATTCGAAGTCCTCGCTATCCTCGACGGACTGGGTCTCGATGCGAAACGAGCCGTATTCGTTGGCGTAGCGGCTGGAGACGACCAGCGAGTACTCACCGGGCTCAGTTGCCGAGGCGACCACCGAGGCCCGGCGTTCGTCGTCATCGGAGTCATCGCCGTACATCGCTCCGAAGGGACTCGAGTCGTCGACATCCGGCGATGTCAGTGGCACCGACGTCGCAAACATCCGTTCGCCCGGACCGAATAAGGAGAGCGTCGGCAAAAATTGCGAACTCTCGACGACGGCATACAGCACGTCCCCGTCGTCGAGCGTCACATTGTAGACTCGAAAGTGGCTTCCGTCGGCCGGACTGACCGGATCGTGTCGCGTCAGATGAGCCGGTTTGGTTTCATCGATGGTCAGGACATCGGCTTGACTGCTCTCAAGAGGACTTCGAGGTTCGGGCTCCGGTTGTGATGTCGCGCACCCCAGCGCAGCGACGGCAACACCGATGAGACTCAAGCCAATCAATAACTTCCGGGTCGTATTCGACACTGACGACCTCCTTTTGAGGACCGACGATTTGAGATTTGCATCGGAGCAATTCAGTGATCGATATCGCCCGATGAAACATTCTTTATGGCGTCATCAAAGACAATGGATGCCCGCCGTGGACATGCCGTCTAACGGGGGCGCTCAAATCTTCGCTACATGCCGCCGATGTACGGCGCAGCGGTTGCGCTCGCGATTTACCGGCATCCAGTTCTGACAACGCAACGCATCGTAAGGTTGTCCACGCCGATGCGCAACAGCCAGTCCATAACCATCGACAGCTAGTGCGGTGGCGACCCGGGCGATTTGCCATTCGCCAACGCCCCGATAAACAGGATTGGAAAATTCGACGGTTGTGACTTAATGTACGGAACCTGAATACAGCAAAATATAATAATCGGGGCAATTTTTCCCTACCAGTGATGGTCAGCGCTATGTGGTCCAATGTTACACTTGATATTCCTATTTCGTTGCGAACTACCGCACTGTCAGTGGCCGCCATGTGGCTATTGTCGGGATGCGGCCTGATCAACAGTTTTCAAGACCCACCGGAAGAGTCGACACAAAATGGCGACAGCGACAATGACAACGACGCCGACCTCAACGCCTGTGGTGGCCAGGACGAACTCCAGTTTGAAGGCTCCCCGGCGGCACCCGGCGATACCTGTGGTCCCTGTGATCGCGACACGCTGCAGTGCGACGGTGAAGAACAACTCGTCTGTTCTCCAGGGGGCACGCCCTGCGAGGGCGCGTCGGAACTAGCGACCACGCCGCACGTCGACCATGTCCTGGTGGAGTGGAATCACGTCGATGGCGCCGACGCCTATCGAATCTACCGCGACGGCGAGGTCATCGCCACCGTAGAGGCCGACCCCGACGAGGGGGCACAAACCTACGAGGACGACGGCGCCACCGCCGTCGTTCCCGAGGCAACGGATGTCGAGGCATCCCAGGGAGCGCGCCCCGATGGCATTGAGTTGACCTGGACGCCCATCGAAGATCCCGACGACACCGATCCCGACGACGTCCCCGACGGATATCGCCTCACCGAACACGAATATAGCCTGGTGGCCGAACACCGAGATTTCGAATCCGGCGACAGCGAACCCGTCGAAGTCTCCGGTCATCGCCGGGCCGATGCCATCGACTTCTACGAATTTCGCGTCGTATCTGACAATGATCCAGAGTGGATCGACGCCTCCAACCAACAGGTCATCGACGACCAGGTCTTCGTCGTCAATTCCACCGATGCCGGAGCGAACACTTCAGAGCTCGATTTCAATGCGCTAAGCGCCACCGAAGGCGATGTCGACGACGAGATCATCATCGAAATCAGTGATGTCGCCGCCCTGTGGACACCGACAGAATACGAATTTCGGGCGGTCACCGAAAGTGGCATCGAGGGAGATATCGCCACGACCTCGGGTCGCACCAGCGCCGAAGAGTTCAATGTCAGGTGGCTGCGCTCCGACTCCGAAAGCGGCAATTTCGACGAGATCGAAAACAGTACTGTCGCAGTCGATGAAGACGCCGACGATCAGCGCTACACCCCGGAGGGCCCCGTCTCCACCGCCGATACTCCCGGCACCTCCGACGCCTATTATTACCGCGCCGAATTGTGGATCGACGACCACGACGACGATTCCGTCATCACCGACGACGACCGCGGCTTTATGGGCTACCCGCCGCTGTACAGCGCCTCCGACGACCAAAGCGTGCGCCGCATCCATCCCGTCGGCGAGGAAGCCTGGGAGTGGGAATTCGACACCATCATCAGCCCCTCCAATGAAATCAAAGATGTAACCACCTCGCCGGAGGGCGCGGTCTACGTCTCCACCGGGGGCGGAGAGATCGTCAAATTGGACGACGACGGAAACGATGAGTGGACATTCGCAGAACACGACGAAATCGTCGACGATATCAGCATTGGTCCCGACGAGGAATATCTGTACTCGGCATCCGTCGACGGCTCGGTCTACCAAATCGACACCGATAGTGGCGATGAAATCAATGAATGGACCAGCGATGAGGAACACTATAGCGTCGCCGTCGAAGATACGGACGCCGTCTACGTCGCATCCGGTGCCCTCTCGACGAACGCTACTGCCGGCATCTTTAAATTGGATTTTTCCGAAGACGAGGTCGACCAGCAGTGGCAACATGAAACCCTGACCGACGCAACAGCCGTCGCCGTCGACGATGACGGTGACGTCTACTGGGGCTCGTTCAATCAGGATCTTGAACAACTCGACGCCGGTGACGGCTCCGTCCAAGAGACCTACGATCTCCCCCAGAGCGCAGGTTCGTTCGTCACCGATATCGCCGTCGATGATCAAGACCGGCTATACGCCGGTGGAGAAGACGCCGATTCCAACGGGTTTTTGTGGCAGTACGACGTCGATCAAAACGACCCGATCGACACTGTTGACGCAATACCGACCCAGGTCACCGGTCTGGATGTCGGTCCCGATGGCCACGTCTATTATTCACTGGGCAGCGAGGAGTCGGTCCACAAACTCGACGAAAATCTCGACGAGGCCTGGGTCTTCGAGGAGCACGGCGATGTGGTTCAAAGCGTCGCCATTGCCCCCGGCGTCTACGGCACCTTTCCCTCTGCCTGGGACGACGACTGAGCGCCGTTACTGCGCGGGCTGAGCGTCGTTCAATTCGTCGTTGCACCGACGCTTGGCCCGGCGCACCTCCGAGTTATCGGGAGCGCGGTCGAGATAACTGAGGGCTTCGTCGTAATTGCCCATCTCCGTGGTGGCCACACCGAGTATGGTCCATACCCGGTCGAGCATGTTGTCGGGCATCGAGCCCACGGAGCGCATGTGATGGGCCAGTCGAGCCGCCTCATCCCAGTCCTGTTCGGCCATCGCCTTTTCGGCATCCTCCAGTAGCTCTTCGTGAAAGTCGGAGGCCGTATTTTTGGCGCGGTCGCTCTTTCGGCGAATCAAGGGAGCACCACTTCTCAGGCGCTGGACATTGTCCATGACCACAAAGACCGCCAGAAGGGCTACCAGCAGGCTCATAAACTGCACCAGCCCCACAATGCCGACGGGAATAATGGCGAAGATACTGGCCTGAAGCGCCCAGGTTCGCGCCTTTTTTTCGGATTTAAATTGGCGCAACAAAAGATGGAATAAGCGCCCGCCATCATAGGGCCACACCGGAACCAGTAGATTGAATAGCCCCCATCCCAGATTAAACCACAACAGCACGGGAAGTAGCGTCTGGGTCACCGGCGAGGCCTGGGCGAGCGCCGGCATCCAGACCATCACCGCCGCCACCGCGCCAGCCACAGCAAGACTGGTCACCGGTCCGGCCAGTGCCATTTTGGCGTCATCGCCATCGCTTTGGGCCTCCCGCTCGGTCAGACAAAACCCGCCGAATGCCAGCAGCTGGATCGACGGCTTGAGGCCGTAGCGCTTGGCCACCAATGCATGGGCAAAATCGTGGATCAGCAGCGATATCGTCACCGCCACCGCCATCAACACCCCGGCCGTCACCGTTGCGCCGCCCATGGCGGGTGACAAAAAGACGATAAAGCCCATCAAAATCCCGTACCACAGCGATACGGAGACATCGACGTCCCCCACCGAAAACAG
>CAYUPT010000122.1:0-9170 GCA_964446725.1 uncultured Bradymonadales bacterium
CTTCGAACAGCTCGATGAGCCGAATACCACTGTGCGACTCGGCACGGCGTATATGGAACACCTCGGCGAGCGCCTGGAGGCCCACCCGGTGCTCGTCAGCGCCGGCTACAACGGAGGGACGGGCAACGTCAATAATTGGCTCGATGAGTTCGGCGATTTGCCCGTCGATCTATTCGTGGAGGATATCCCCTTTCATCAGACTCGAAATTACGCCAAACGAGTGACCATGAGCTACTGGATTTACAGCTACCTATACGGCGACCGACGGGCGCCGCGACTGGACTTTGAGCTGCTGCAGTAAATCGTGGTTGGGGCGCCCAAAAGCAGACGGTGCTTGTCAATAGGCGAGACTGAAGTAAGCTGACGGCAGGTTTGGTAATTTGGACGTGATCAGAGGAATTCAGTTATGCAGAGTCGTTCGCATTCAGCAATGTGGAAGATATTTTTGAGCGCAGCCCTGGTGGCGGCGTTTTCGATGGCCTGCGGCGAGGAAGATACGCCGGTCATTCTCGACAGCAACGAGTGCGGCGGCGACGCCACGCTGGAATACGACGGCGATGAAGCAGAGCCGGGAGATTCCTGTGGAGATTGCGGCGAATTGGTCTGCGACGGCGACAACGAGCTGTCCTGCGAGGATCCGGGGCTCAATGAATGCGATGGCTGCGCGGAATTGGAGAATTCGCCGGGCGGCACCTGCTCGGATGACGGTGACAGCGGGGTCTACGCCTGTGATGGCGGAGACGAAGTGATCTGCACGACCGAGGGCGTCAACTCCTGTGGCGGTCTCGAGACACTGCCCGACGAACCCGATGAGTCCTGTGGAACCTGTGGGCTGGGCAGTTACCGGTGTGCCGGCCCCAATGACGTAGAATGCAACGCTACGGTGGGAGGTCCGCAGCCCAGTGATATTTCGGCAACTCAGGGCGAGCACCCGGACTCCGTGGTCCTGACCTGGCGCGGTAGCATCTACGCCTCGGGCTATCAGATCTATCGAGACGGCGAGCAATTGACGACACTGTCGCCGGGACGCCTGTCGTATACCGACGAGTCGGCGGACCCGGCCGGAGCCCCGGACACCATCGACCTGACGGCGAGCACCGACCGCAGCGATGGCGTCCAACTCGAATGGGAGGCCACAGGAGGCGAGGCGGCTGAACACGAATATTCCGTCGAGATTCTGTATCCCAACGCCAGTTCCGAGACGTCGGCGCCGGTCATCGGCTACCGCGGTGTCGCGGTCGACCACTACGAAGTCTCGATCGACGACGGCAGCTGGATGAATGTGGGAGATGCGACAGACTATCTCGACACCGACGCTCCGATGGCGATGGTCGATGAGATTGATTTCGATGTTATCGATCGCGGCTGGGACTTTTTGGAGCTGGAAGCCGATGTCATGATCGATGATGCCCAGGCACAGCAGTACGTGGTCCGCGCCACGACGCCCGACGGTGAGCAAAGTGAATCGAATGCCGCCGCCGGATATCGACACTACGACGACCCGCATTACAGCTGGTATGTCTCCGACGAGGACTCGGTTGACGAATCCGATTTCGACGCTCTGTACGACTGCGATGATGCCATGACCTGTCTGGACGACGATTTCCCCGTCGATTCCGACGTGGCCGAGAAATTCTATCGTCTGGCTGTCGACGGTGACGGTCTCGAGTGGACCGAGAGTTCGAATTTTGGAGCCGAGGTCGAAATGCTGCACGTCGTGCCGCATGCCGTCGAGGAGCCGGTAATGGCCGGAGAGTCCACGGAATTCTCGATTCAAATCGAGAGTGCTGATGGCGACCCCGTCGAGCGCGCCGGTGTGGAGTTGGAGACCGAAATCGACGATGGGCTGGCAATTTCGGATCCGATGCAAGACGTCGTCACCGATGCCAACGGAGTGGCCACTGTCAGCTACACATTCGCCATGTCCGCTGACGATGTGACAATCGAATGGCAGGCGACGGACGACCCGCGCGTCGATGACGCGACGGTAGTTCAGGGGCCGTTCGATGTGCACTAGATGATTGGCGGCGGTGGCTAAACGCCGTTTTGACGACGCGAGGTGCATCGGTGCCCCCTCAGCCTCCGCTGCGCTCCGGCAGCTCCCCCATCGGGGAGCGGACTTCTAGGAGGTGTTGGGGGGACGGGGTTTACCGGTGCCCCCTCAGCCTCCGCTGCGCTCCGGCAGCTCCCCCATCGGGGAGCGGACTTCTAGGAGGTGTTGGGGGGACGGGGTTTACCGGTGCCTCCTCAGCCCTCGCTACCAGTTGGAGGGGTTCTCGGTATCGGTGGCCAATTCGACGATGAGGCTTCCGTAGTCGCCACCCTGTAAGCGCTCGGGGGCGTACCCGCGGATATACTCAATGCCGGGGCCCTCGAGCCACTGCAAGACCGTTGGCTTCAAGACGGGGTCGGTGTTCGATTGAAGTCCGCGGCCGGGGATGATGCGCACGAAACGGGCCTTGGTACCGTGATGCTCGGGAATGAATTCGCGCAGTTGTTCCAGGGCGTTGCGACGAGTCTTTCCGCGCAGATGGAGCTGGGGGACGTGGTGGTCCGGTTCGAATTGGCGGTGGCGTCTGAGGAGCGATTTCTGAGAGTCGGCCAGCGGCGGGATGTAGTTGAGTCCCTCGCCACTTTGAGGCAGCGATGGCGTACTCAGCCCCTCCTTGGAGACCGCCTTTGATGGACGGGATTGGGCGCTGCGGCGGGAGCGATGATATTTGTCGCGACCCTCCAGCGGATCGACGTCGCCGACCATTTTCTGGAAAAGGGCTTCGTCCTGTAATTGCTGGGCCTGTTGGCGGGCCCGGGCTTCGTCCATTTCTTGGGATTCGCCGGCGGTCGACGGCGACGATTGAGAAGCGGCGACGGGGTCGTCCGGTGTCTCATCTGGAAGTTGTCGATCTGTGCCCGACTGGCCGCGAAATTTCGCGTCGTACAATTTGGCGGGGTCGATGTCGTCGACGGCTTCCTCAAAGAGTTCGCGGTCGCTTTTGACGGATTTCTCAGTGGCCTTGTTTTGGCGCGTTTGCGACGAGGCGGAAGACGCCGCTTGTGAGGCCGGCGGGGCCGGACCGGGGTCTGTGCCGTCGGGGATTTCGCCGTCATCGATGTCGTCGAGGGCCTGGCGAAATAACTCCTCGTCACTGAGATCGGAATCGCGCGCCGGGGTCGGCGACTGTGGCGACGGGGTAGGCTCGGGGGAACCGGATGGTGTGTCGTCGCCGTCGGGGGACTCGTCGGAGACCTCGATGTCGAGATCTGCGAGTTGGTCGGCCAGCGGATTGTTCCGATCGTCACTCATCGCCGGTCCTTGGGTCCTGAAAGTCGGGGCCGCGGCTCGGTGAAGATGCTCGCAACACAGCGAGCATTACACGTATTGTAACGGCGCTGGGGTGCAATTCATTTCAACACCGTTGCTGGCTTCGATGGTGGGGCGATGCGATCGGTCAGTCTTGCTGGAGCTCTTCGGGCTCTTCGACGTCTTGTCGCTCGTACGAAAAGACGACGCGCACCGTGCCGGAGCGATCGAAGTAGCGGGCCGGAAGTACAAAGGTGACGGGATCGGCATCGTCGTCGGGGCGCTCGAAGGTCGCGAAGTCGTCGACGGATTCTCCGGGTTCGATGTCGACGCTGTCGAGTTGTCCGACGGGATCGACGGCGGCCGGGAATCGGGCGCGGGCAAAGGCGACATCACCGGCCTGGATCATAGCACCTTCACTGCCGGTCAGGTCGTTGTGGGCAGGAGCGAATTCGACGGGATCGTCGGATTCGTTGCTCAATGTGTAGGCGATTTTGAGGACGGGCTCGTCGCTAAAGCCCTCGCCCTCGGAGGAATCCTCCAGGGGCAGGTATTCCTGGGTGATGTCGGTGACCGTAAAGATGACATCGTCAAAGGCGATGTCGTCGCCGACCTCGTACATCGTCCGGCCCTCGGGCTCGGAGCGGCGGTAATCGAATTCGATAAAGACCGGGACCTCGCCGCGGTGAAAGAGCGGCGGGAGGCTCAACATCAGGGTCTGCTCGTCGGCCTCCGGGACCTCAAAGAGGTAGGTATCGGTCAATTCCTCGCCGGGGGCCAGGGAGACGGAGTCGAGTTGTTGTTGCTCCCAGTGACCCTGGCGAAGCCGTGCGCCGTCGGTGATCGGCTGGGGCGAAAACTCCGCCCAGTCGATCTCTGCGGTGGCCGGGGCGTCGTAGAGCATCGGATGCTCGGCCTGATCTTTGTCGCGGGCGTCGTGGCGCGGGGTGTAGACGAATTCGTCTTCGCCGACATTGGTCACCGTGACGTCGATGGCCAATACCGGTTCCGGATACTCCAGGGTGGCACCGTCGTCGTCGGTTAGTTCGAGATAGCGCAGATGGTGGCCGTCGTAGTCAAATTCCATTGCGCCCGCCGAAGCGGTGACATTGGAGGAGACGATTTCGGGTTGTTCATCGCATCCGATGGCGGCGATGCCGACGGCGACGACGAGAGCGGTGAACAGACGGCGGATTCCCGGAGTGTCGGGCATGGCAAAGACCTGCTGCAAAAAAGAGTGCAAATGACATCTGTCGACGTCTCGAGCTCGAGGTGGGCCGACGTCGCCCGGAGGTTATCAGAGCATCGATCAAACGGTCAACTCGACAGGACGTTACGCGCAGTCGGCGCTCGTCGCCGGTGTCCGGTGGCGACGGCGGCCCACACGGAGCCGGCTTGAAGACCGACTCCGCGCGGTTGGGAGCGGCTGACGATTTTTGCTACACTATCAGTAGACCATCGTTTGAATACGTATCATCACGGTTGACGGGACGAATATGGGATCAGTGGCACCTCTCGTATCGGTGTTTCGCCGACCGGCGTTCTGTGCGGTCGTGGCGGCTTCGTTTGTGGTCATGGGCTGTATCTACGAGTACGACATGGAGCGGCCGGATCGCGAGCGGGGGACGCTCGGCGAAGAGCTGCATCATATCTGGATCAAGGATAGTCAGCGGGCGGCGACGAATGCCGACGAAAAGACGGAGTTGCTCGAGGAGAACCGCCAGGAGTTTATCGACGCCGTCGACCGGACCGTTCCGCCCGGGGAAGTGCATGAATTCGATGAGTTTTTGGTGTCCGCTCTGCCGGTGATTGAAGACGGCTATCTGCCGGCGGTCAGCCGCCGATTGCCGCCGATCTTCGAGGAGGCGACACAGGACCCGGCGCTGATGGCAACCGTCGATGATCCGCCGACTTACGGGGCCCTCGAGTACCTGCCGCCTCATCAGCAGGGGCAGACGATGTCGACGGCCGTCAACTACGCAGACAGCCATCGCGTACTGGGGCATATCGGCGAGGTCCTTATTGCTCACGATGGGCTCGACGAAGACGGTCAGCCCGATATTGAGGTTCCGTCGAGCTACAGTGATCTTCTGATCGCCCTGTCGGAGCTCATCGACGAAGATCCCTCTAAGGAGACCACCGATCGGTGGGCGACGACGCTTCGCGATCTGTTGTTGACGCCGGATAATCGGTATCGCTCCGGGGGCGAGGAGGCGCGCGACAACCACGTGGCACTCTTCGACGATCGCGGTGTGCCGAAGGTGGCCGTCGACGACGGCGAGGTGCCGGCGCCGTTTATCGACTCCAACGGGGACGGGCGGGCCGATATCGATCCCGACGGCCGGTTTACGCTCGACAACGGTCAGGTCCTCGAGATCGCGCCGATGGGGACGGAAGAGATCGATCACCCGCAACTGGGGCGCGATATCTGGGGGCGGGTCGTATTCGATTCCGGCCATCAGGCCTTTGAATACGTCGATATCAGCAATACGGCGCTTCCGTACCTGGTGCGAATGACCGGTGAGTTGGCCCGTCAGGAGGTATTTTCGGATCTGTCGAATATGACGCGAAGTCTTCTGGGGCCGACGGTTCCGGGCGACGATGAGCGCGGCGACCACCGGGCCTTCCCCGGCGATCATCCCATTGTCGATATCGTCGACGCCATCTTGAGCGGCCTTGCGATCAGCGATCTTCCGGAGGCCGCAGAGTTGACAGCGCGCTACATTCGGCGCGAAGTCGACGAATTGGCCTTTTTGTCGCACGCCGTCGGCGAAGCCGGCGAGACGCTGCTGGAACATCCGGACGTCGACATCTATCCCAATCAGACCCTGGTCCACGATCTGCTGGAGGTGATGCGAGAAATCGCCGCCGATCCGGAGTTGTGGGCCGATGTCCTCGATGCCCTTCGCGATCCGGTCATCGAGCGCGGCGGCGAGGCGATGTCGACGCTCATCGCATACCGCGACGAGGTCGCCATTCCCGTCGAGTATCGACCGGGCGCCGCCGACGACGCCCAGGGCGAATACGACCAGTGTTTCTACAATTGCCGCGACTCCTACGACATCGGCACCGACCAGCGATTCGACTGTATTCGGGACTGCCCGATCGACGAGATTTTTTCGGATCCCACCGATTTTAACGCCCCGGAGTCGGAGACCAATCGAAGTCGCTTCCAGCGCCTCTTTCATCTGCTTCGCGATACCACCGGCGTCGAATACGAATTGGATATCGAAGAGATCCAGGAGCCCTGGCTGGGCCTCGACGCCGACGCACTTCCGCCGGTCGTCAGCCTTCCCGGGGCCGCCGAGGCCTTTTTGCGCACCGTCGCCGGCGAGTTGCATCTGGCCGATTATATGAGTGACGATATCGAGGCCCTGGCGTCGATGCTCGAATATCTCCCCGGCGTCGACGGTGGCGGCGGCGTGGTCGCCACCGTGCTCAGTGCCGCCAGCGAGTTATTCGGCGTCGGCCTCGACGTCGAGCCCACACCGGACCAGATCACGCGGCTGTTCAACCAGCCCAATATCGAGGCCGACTTCGCAGACGAAGGCGTCTATCTCGATATCACAGATCCGACGTGCAAAGACGAATTCGTGATGTCCGATCACCACGCCGACGGCCTATTTGCCGCCGAGGCCAGTGGATTGATCGATGTGATCCATCCGCTGGCAAAGGCCTTTGCCCGTCACGACCGCGAGGAATTGCTGGCAGAGCTGTTTTTGGTCGTCCACGACCACTACTCCGGTCACGACGACATGTACCACGACGCCCACGGCAATCTATCGCCGATGAAGGCCTCCAATCTCGTCAGCGCCGAACCGCCCCTCAAGGAGGTGCTCGACGACGGCACGATTTTCGAGGCGTTGCGCGCGATTGCGCTGTCGACGGAATCGATGACCGACGATGAGGGCGTGGCCATCGACGAGCGGCTTCGCCAACTGGTGTACCAGTGGATTCGCAATGACGACGGCTACAGCCCGCGCTCCGAGCCCTACGTCATCGAGCTCAACGACGGCCGGACCCTCGACGAGGTCAGTCGCATCGACGTCATCCTGGATCGCTTCGAGGAGATGGTCGACCGCGTCGAAGACGACGACCAGGTTCGCGACGATCTGGAGAGTGCCGTCGAGAGCTTTTATGACGTGGTGTTGTCGGCCCGGGAAGTCGACGATGGAGAGTACGAATTCGAGGAAGACGGCGTCGTCGTCCTCACCAGCCACTGGCTCAATTACCTCGGCGAGCGAGCCGCCGAGATGGAGGAGCGCGGCGAGCTCGAGCCCTGGCTGACCGAGGACCTGCCGTCGGGGCTTCACGATGTCTATACTTCGCGCGGATTCTTCGCCTTTGTCGAGCTCGTCGGGGCGCTGCACGAAGGCGATGAGGGCCGGGAGTTAATGTCCGACGCTCCTGCGTATTTTGCCGACGACGGCCACCGGGCCGACCAGGTGGCGATGATGCTCTACGGGCTCATTGTCCAGACTTTTAATCTCGATGAATTGATGCCCGTCGGTCGATTCGTTCTGGAAGTCCTGGACCCGGAACGCGACACGGCGGTCGAGCCCTACGGCGACCTTCCGAACGGGACGCTGCTGGCGATTATGCTGGAGCGACTCCCGGAGGTCGATGAAGACGGCACGGGCCTCGACGTCGTGGTGCGCGGTAGCCTCAGTTCCGACAATCACGACCCGGCCTGGTCGGTGCTCGTCGATATTGTACTGCGCTATTTCAGTCCCGATCCGGCCAGCGGCGAGCGCCTGGGAAGCGATGAGGTGTCGGCTGCACTGGATGGCATCGGACAGTGGATTTACGACGATTACGGCGGGCTGGAGCGATTTTACGAGATCGTCGAGATACGTGGAAATCTGGAACTCGACGATGTCGATCAATAAATTAATCAGGAGTCAAGTATGAAGTCGCAGCGCAGCATTATTATTACGAGTCTGGTGTTTGGCAGCGCCGTAATGTGGATGGCCTTCGGGGCGATGGGATGCACCGTCGAGGAGAGGGTGGAAGAGAAAGATTCGGAGGCCGTGAATTTCTGTGTCGTCGAGGAGGACGAAGCTCACGAAAGCGGTATCGAAGCCGGCGAGCCGCTTCAATTATATGCGATTTACAGTTGCGGGACGTCGGATTGGGAGGCGAGCGTAGAATCATGCGACGTCGAGGACGTCGACGGTGGGTTTGAAGCGACGACGTACTTCGAGTTTTTCTACGAGCGAGATCGGTGGGACGATCACGTCGTGAACCTGGCCTGCAACCATTTCTATGTCGAATGTGGATCGATCGGGTCTTTGGAAGAAGGCGAATACACGTTTGAACACGGCGAAGTGGCCGACGAGTTTTCCGTACCCTCCGACGACGTGCTGGACTGCCAGCGCCACGGCATGAATCTCGATTTTTGGAGAGGGTTAGAGTGATGATAACGGGGGATACAGTCATTGCGAGCGTCGCGTTGTGGAGGCGATGACAGCTCCGGGAGCTCGCGGGGCGTGTCCCGCCGCGGAGATGTCGGTTGTGTAGAATGTGGAGCGCGGAGAGCTTCTCCGCAGTCGATGACGACCGGGCCCGAGTATGCGAGGGTTCAGGGAGCGGTCGGCAGGTCTTGACGTGAGTACTACCAGCGTGGGGCGTTGTATTGGAGATGGTCGGTAGCTGTAGACGCCCCTCCGACCGTCGGCTGGAAAGCGCCGACGCCCACCTCCTTTATGCTCGGATGAGTGCCAGTCGAGCCGCAGACTCGCAGAAGCGAGTCATGCTCTGGGGAGGAGCGTGGGACGTCGACCGAACGCCTCTGCCCAACCCGAATGCCTCTCTCCAACGCGAACGCCTCTGCCCAACGCGAACGCCTCTGCCCAACGCGAACGCCTCT
>CAYUPT010000123.1:0-9170 GCA_964446725.1 uncultured Bradymonadales bacterium
TCAAAAAAAGGCCGCCCCAGCCTCCGTCGAGAGGCAGTGGGCGGCGCTTTGCGTTAGTGTCGGTTGCGATCAGTTGAGCCAGCGTCGGTACGTCCAGTTGACGACTTCGCTGCTGGTCAAATCTTTGTGATTGATCGCCCACACCGGAACGACGTGGAAGTCGTCGGCATTATCCTCGTGCTTCTGGAGATAGGCCTCGACTTCCGGCGGTTCTTCAAAGACCGGGCGGTTGTCGGTATTGGTCCCGATCGAACCCAGGCGTGGCAGCAGGGCCTGGAGAGCCGGGTGGGGACTGCTGACAGGGCTGGGAATTTCGGCCATCTGTTCTGGAGTCTCTTTCATGGGGTCTCCATTGAGAAGTGTCCCGCATTGAGGGGGACGTGAAAGGAACTTCGTTCAGTTAAATCGAATATGTTCACCACTACTGTATTGTAAAGGCCCGTAGTGAGACCTCAGGGCTCGCTGTTGATCGCTCGCATCGCCAGGTCTTGATACAGTTGAATGCCGTCAGAAATTTCATCGAGACCGATCGATTCATCATCGGAGTGAGCCAGACGGATATCTCCGGGACCGACGAGCCAGATGTCGGCGAGCTCGCCGAGGTAGGTGGCGTCGGTGTTAAACGGCACGGTGCACTGGTCGACACCGTCCGGTAGATCGAAGGTGACGGGGTCGTTGTAGACGGTCTCCGTGATTTCCACATCGGGGCCGGCCATCTCCTCGATGCGCTCCAGCAACGGGCGCACGGGACTGACGGCGCGAAACAGGACTTCTGCGCGGGCCACCGGTGCAAAGACATTGGCGGCGACGCCGCCTTCGAGGACGCCGATATTGAAGGTCGTCGGTCCCAGCCGTTCGTCGTCGGGCCAGGTTTCGTCGCGAAGGGCCTCGATGGTGTCGAGCAGCGCTTCGATGGCCGACTGGCCGTCCTCGGGAAATGCCGAGTGACCGGCGATGCCGCGAGCCTTGAGCGTGGTGCGAAGCATGCCCTTCTGGGCTGCGACGACCCGGTTTTGGGTCGGCTCGCACAGGATGATCCGCGACGGCTCGATGTCGAGTTCGCGTGCTTTGATCGCGCCGCAGTGATCGACTTCTTCGCCGACGACGAGCAAAAAGCCGATGCCCGTCACGCCCTGATCTCGAAGTGTACGTGCCGCATGCCACATTGCCAACAATCCGCCCTTGGTGTCGCAGGCGCCGCGGCCGTAGATTCTGTCGCCGCTTCGCTTGACGGGCAGTGTCGGCGGGACAGTATCGACATGGGTCGAAAACAACAGACGAGGCCGATGGCCGTCGGTGACCAGTAAATTCCAGCGATCGGAGCTCACGGGTTGACGCTGGACATTCCAGCCGTGGTCCTCAAAGAGGCTCTGAAGGTGCTGCAAGAACGCTTTTTCGCGACCCGATGTGGAGTCGATGGCCAGCCACTGCTGGAGTGTGTCGGCCAGATTGTCGCGGTCGGCTTCGGTCATGGAGTATCCGCAGAGTCGTCAATAGGAGCAACGGAATCATTAGCACTGCCCGGCCGGGCTGTACAAGGGCCGCCGGGCACCTCGGGGTGTCGACCGCCGGATTGGCATTGAATAATCGGCGGCGATACAGCGTCCAATGGCCGGTCGGGTATCCATCGGCTGAGACGTTCGGGAGCGCATCGCCGCGCCACAATTGTGCGCAATGCCGAGGCGGCTGATCGTTTGACCGGGGTCGGCAACCGTGGATACTATGCGGCGTGCTTACCAGTTTAGAAACCATTTCAGTCGGGATTCGATGAAGTTTTACTGCCCAGAGTGCGAGACGCGCTACGAGGGAGACGACTACGACGTCTGTCCCGACGATGGATCGCGGCTATTTCGGCTCGATTCTGCCGACGACGACGGCGATCCATTGCTGAATACCGTTGTCGACGAGCGGTTTCGCGTCGAAGAGCTGGTGGGAACCGGCGGGATGGGCGCCGTTTATCGCGGGGTGCAGCTGTCGGTTCAGCGCTCGGTGGCCATCAAGGTACTGCGCCCGGAATTGGTGGATCGAGAGGTGATGCTGGAGCGTTTTTTCCGAGAGGCGAAAGTCGTCTCGGAGTTGACTCATCCCAACATTGTGCGCCTCGTCGATTTCGGGCAGGACGAAGATCTGGATCTGCTATACCTGGTCATGGAGTTGGTCGACGGCACCGACCTCGGCGATCTGCTCGAGCGGGGCCGACTGCGGACCAATATGGCGCTGGAAGTCGTCTATCAGATCTGTGGCGCCCTGACCGAGCCCCATGCGCGCGACATTGTCCACCGCGATCTCAAGCCCGAAAACCTGATCATGATGCCCATCTCCGATGGGACCCTCCAGATCAAGGTGCTGGACTTTGGAATTGCCCGGGCCCTCGAAGGGGGCACGAAGTTGACGAAGACGGGCATGATCTGCGGGACGCCGTCCTATATGTCGCCGGAGCAGGCTCAGAATGAGGCATTGGATGGGCGCACCGATCTGTATGCGCTGGGTGTGATGTTATTCGAGATGCTGACCGGGCGGCCGCCCTATGTGGGCGAGACGAGCCTTCAGGTGTTGCTCAATCACATCCAGAAGCCGGTGCCCCGGCTGTCGTCGCTGGTGCCGCCGGGGATTGTCGCCGATGAGGTCAGCGATCTGGTCGGTCAGTTGATGGCCAAGGACCCGGCGGATCGGCCCGAATCGGCGCGCCGGGTCCGAGATCGCATCGATCAGTTGCGAAAAGAGCTCGATCTGCGTCCGGTCCGCCTGAGCGAAGAGACGACGGGAACAGAGGCCTTCGATGCCTGGCTGTTGCCGCGCGTGGAGTTGCGCGACGATGGTGGCGACTCCGCCGATCAACTGGAGAACGAATTGCCGGTCGGATTCGCGGAGTCGAGCACCGGCGAGGTCGGCGCTGCGCGTGGAGAGACCGGGGAGTTGGCGGCCGACGGAGCTGAAGAGCGGCGTTCGGGAGGCACTGACCTGGAGTATGTCGGGGTCGCCGAGACCCTGGCCGCCGGGGAGACGCCGGCGCCGACTGAGCGCAATGGAATGCAGGAGCCCGAAGAGAGCTCTGCAACCAGCGAAGAGCATGTCGACGCCGAGCAATGGGAAAAACCGGAGCCGACGCCGGCTCCGCGCTCGACGGACTCGCCGACGGCGGTCCGCGGCGAAATCTCTGAGGGAGCGAGGACTGGGGCGTCTGGCGATATGCAACGCGACGCTTCGTCGTCGGCCGTCGACGTATTGACCAACCCACTGGTTATCGGGCTCGGCGCTCTGTTTTTTCTGGCCTTCGCCGGTGCCGCCGGTATTCTGGCCTATCATTTCGTGATCGACGTCGATGGCGATGAGCCGGCTCGTGCCGTCGCCCAGAGCGACGATGGCGACGAAGAAATAGAGCAGTCACCAGACGACAGCGACGATGAAGACGTCGAAGTCGCTCAAATTGAGGGCGAGGATGATGGCGCCGCCGAAGATGAGCAAGAGGTCGCGGCGGACGACGACAGCATCGAAGATGATGACGCCGAAGAGGCGAGCACAGCCACTGCTTCAGCACAGGATTCGGAACCCGATCGGGATGTCGATTCCGATGGCGATACGGGTTCGACCACACCGTCGCCGGCCACCGGCTCGGAGCCGGCACCCGGCGGCGACCGGCCCGGCGATGACGAGTCGCAAGCGGACGACGTGGAGGAGGATCAACCGGCGCCGCTGGACGATAAGCCCGATGCGGCGCCCTCGGCCCCGGAACGAGACGACGAACCGGGTGGGGAAGATATCGCCGAAGACGAAGAGCCGGTCGAAGAAGAACCTCCGCAAGACCGACCGAAACCCGATGACGACGATGATGTCGAAGACAGCGCCGAAGCCGAAGAATCCGAAGAAGAACCGGAGAGCGACGGCGGCGATGAATTACGAGACCGACTCGAGCAATTGCGTGGAGAATAAGATGGGCAAATCCGTGAAATTTCTGTCGACGGTTGCCGCCGTATTGGTGTCCGTGATGTTGATGGCTCCGGTGGCGATGGCCGACGAGGTACCGGACCCGGAAACCCTCTTTGAGCAACTGACGCCGGAGCAGGAACGGCGGGTCATCGAGCTCATCGACGAGGGCGAGGAGGCCTACGACTCCGGTAACTTCGAGCAGGCGACGAGCCGCTTTCACGAAGTCTACGAGTTTTTTCCCCACCCCAATATCAGCTATCAGTTGGGACTATGCTACGAGCGGTTGGGCAACCAGGAGATGGCGATTCAATACTACCAGCGCTTTCTCGAGCAGAACCCGGATGCCGAAGAGCGGGGCCGAATCGAGCGCACCATCGCCAATCTGGAGGATGAACTCGGCGACGACCTCAGTTCGGTGCGCGTCGAGACCTTTCCCATCGGCGCCGACGTCTACCTCGGCGACCGCGATACGGCGCCGGTCGCCGAGACGCCGCAGTCGATTACACTGGAGCCCGGTTCACACGATATATTTGTCGAAAAGCCCGGATATCTGCCGGTGGAGACGACGGTGCAGATCGTCGAGGGGCAGCACGATGTCGTTCAATTCGAATTGGAAGAAGACGGATCCCAGCCCGAGGGGCCTGAGCGCAGTGTCGATCGGTCCGGCGTGTCGTGGTGGAAACCGGCGGTCAGTGTGGGACTGGCGGGAATCGGTGGGCTGACGGCCTACCAGGCGGTTCAGTACAGCGGCGAGGCTCAGCGCCACCAGGATACGCTCGACGGGATGAATTCCAGCGATCCGGACTACGGTGATGTGGAGCACGACCGCGATCAGGCCCTCCGGATGTCGACGACCATGGGCGTCACTGCCGGCGTAGCGCTGGTGGGCGGCGGAATTTTTACGGCCTGGTGGCTGCTAAGGGACCGCCGTTCGGGGCCGATGAATGTCGGCGTTGCCCCGAGTCGCGACGGGGTCAATGTCGGCGTCTACGGTCGGTTTTGAGACGTCTGTTCGGCGAGTCTGGGTCCGCCAATAGGGGCGGAGGTTGTGATGACGATGTCGAAGAAGCGGCAACAGCGCTACGAAGAAGTTCGTCCGTTGATTCGTCGTATTCTGGTTCGTCACTGGGATCCGCTCGGCGTCTCTGACACTCCGGACGCGTGGGACGAGTACGACGCCTACGAGTTTCGAATCTTCGAGAGGTTGGAGAGCGACAATTCGGTGGCCGATATGGCTCGATATCTGCGGCAGATCGAGAGGAGTGCTATGGGAGGGCCTCCGGTCGATCCGAACACCGACGCCGATGCCGCCTACTCAGCGGCCGTTGAATTATGTCGGATCGATATTTGAGGTGGGGGCAGCGGGGATAGATGCCTCCGACGCGCCGCGGCATCCATCCGGGCATCAAGGAGGTGGCTGAGAGAGCGGTAGCAACTGAATTCAGAGGGTTCGACAGCAAGCGAGCTACTGCAACGAAACGCCTCTCCGTGAAATGTAATGCCGACGACAGATCGATGTGATCGCGCAGACCCCATCGACTGCTCGTTGGACAGCACTCGCAGCCACTTCCCCGCGTCGGGGAAGAGTGCGGCCGCTGCAACGGGAAATTACTCCGGCTCGACCATTTTAAGAGCGGCGGCGATTTCCGTAGGCTCGTAGAACTCGATGAGTTTTATATGCGCTGTGGCACAGAAGGTGTCCAAATAATGCCGGACCGATCGAGTCCACATCATCGGGTTTGCGAGCAGAAATCGGGCCCAAAGAATTTCAAATTACAGGGAATGATGATGTTGTTAGCACGGCGATTTAGCGGATGCACTTCGATTCTACTGATCGGCCTATTTGTTCTGCTCTCCAGCGGTTGTACGCCGGATTTGACAGACGATGGAGCAGAGACGGACAACTCCGGAGAGACGGAATATCAGGGACTTCCGGCGGCGCTGGACGATGCCCATTGTGATAGCGAAACCCCTCCAGACGGGTGTACCTGGGCGATGTCCAATGATGCGGTATTCGTTGGAACCGTAGATGACGTGAGTCCCATCACAGGTGCCGTCGTGGCAGACTCCGGTGAAGACGGCTCCGATATCCAGGATAGCTGTAGCGGAACCGTCAATAATGGTTTGGCGCTCGAACTCACCGTCGACGAGGTCCTGTTGGGCTCCGAAATTGAGGAGACGGACGCGATTTCAGTGAAGATCGGCTTCGGACAATTGCAATCGTGGAATCCCTTTCCCTCATTGGAGGACGGCGAGCTGGTGTGGAACGGCGATAACGAGGGCCGTATCAGCGAAGGAATGTCGATTGGCATGGGCGTTCGTTTTCATTCCGGCCATGACGAATGGTCACTGATGGGAGGTCCCATCTTCCAGATCGATGGCAATACGGGGCTTGAATTTCAGGATTATCGCCTGGAGTGCATGGTCGCCCCCGATATGTGGGACGGTTTTGACATCGATGAACTCAGAGATGCCGTTTCCGGCTGTGACGAAAGTGCGGAAGCCGATGACCGCTATGACTTAATGCACAATCTGTGGGCGGAGCCCCCGGAGAACTCGGTTGCCGGAGTCTGTATCAACTGACGGAAAAAGGGGAGCGCCGGCGGCCTCGCCGGCATTACGCCCGCGGCGTAATGGGGTTTAGGGGAGCGCCGGTGGCGCACCGAAGAACTCCATTTCGCACGTCGTGCTCACTCCGACGGCGCGGGCGTTTGGCGGCGCAGGTCGCTGAGGTGAAAGTAGATCCGGGAGGTGGTGTCATTGACCCTTTCGGGCCAGTCCGGGAAGTCGGCGGCCAGCGCTTCGATGCGGTCTTCCAGATCCTGGAGTTGCTGGTGATGGTCGTCGATACGGCGGTGAACTTCGCGCCAATCCGAAGCGCTGTAGAGACTGCGCTGCTGTTCGATATCGGCGCTGAGTTGGCGCAGCCGGGCGCGCTCTTCGGCGATATATTCGTAGTGCTCCGAGACCTCCTGGGGGAGTAGGGCGAGGCGCTGGCGCAGGCTGGCGCGAAGCAGGCGGGCCTGGTCGACGAGATACAGCACCTGGTAGCCGGCATCGCGGGCGGTGGTCGGGTGGTCGGCCAGTGCCTCACGGAATGTCTCCAGGTGAGCCGGCTCACAGGACAGGGGGCGTCCCTCCAGATCGATGGTGTCTCGGGCGGAGTCGCCGGGCGTGGCGTTGAGGCAATTCATGGCCACCAGTCGCAACAGTGCCAGCGGAAGCTCGATGTCCGCGATCTGCTCGCCGACTGTATCGAGGTCGGCGCGCAACTGCTGGAGGCTATCGAGTTCCCGTTCGATCGAGGATTCGGTGGCGTCTAGCGAGGCCCGGCGATCTTCGGTGTGCTGGCCGTCGGCCTCCAGATCGGGCATCGGTGCGTCGGGACTGGTGGCACAGCCGGCGACCAGCAGCACGAGGGTCGAAGCGGCGGCGAGTAGGAGTCGTCGTGTCATGTCATCGCGCAGTGGCAGAGCGTCGGTTGCGGCACAGTCGCCCGGACCGACCCGGTGGGACCGGTACAGAGTGGGCGGCTCGCGCGCGTCGATGACGTCATCGGGAAGGTCGGGCAATTCGTCGATAGAGGGCATCAACACGATCTCGATGCGCCGGTTCAAAGCCCGGGTTTCGGGATCGTCATTGCTGGCGATGGGGTCGTGTTCACCGTAGCCGGCGGCGACGAGATTTCGCGGCGGCACGCCCTCATCCTGGAGAAAGCGGACGACTTCGACGGCGCGGGCCGTCGACAGCTCCCAGTTGGAGTCAAAACGGGCAGAACTGATGGGGACATTGTCGGTGTGGCCGGCGATGAGAAATTCGCGTTCCTCGATGTCATCGAGGATCTCGGCGAGCTCCTCGAGCGCGGTCTGACCATCGCTTTTGATGGCCGTGCGCCCGGAGTCAAAGAGGATGTCATCGTCGAGGTTGATGACCATTCGCCCGTCGCGGATATCCACCGATAGTTGACCGGCCTCGATCATGCCTGCCAGTTGTTCGGCGACTTCGCGATAGACGTTGAGCCGCTCTTCGGTCTGGCGCCGGGCTTCGCGAAGCTCGTCGAGTTCCTGTCGGTTCGCCTCCAGCGATTCCTCAAGCGATCCGGCGCGCGACTCGTATAACTCGATGTCGCCGCGAGCCTCTTCGAGTTCGTCCTGAAGCTCGTCGTTTTCGGCGTGGAGTTCCTCGACGCGGTCGTCGAGGGCATTGATTTCGTTGGTCAGTGTCTCTTCGAGTTCATCTTTGTCGCGCTCGGTCTCGGCCAGCTCGACCTGGGTCTGCTCGAGTTCGTCGAGTACGTCGTCGTGCTGCTCCTCGGGGATACCGCAGGCGGCGGCGACACATGCCAGTAATGCGATGGTGAATAACGACGGCGATAGGCGCTGCTGCATAATAACCTCGGTACGAAAGCAAGTCATAACCCGGTGATAGCGCTCGTGCTCCGAGCGCCCAGAACCGGGGAACTCCAGGGACGTTGTGGGACAAAAAACAGCTACACCACCACGATAGCCGCCAGCGGGCATTGAGAAAAGACGGCGGTCGTCGATTTTACGCTTCTTTATGTTGTCAAACTTTGCTCCCCACCGGGACAAGCCCGGATGGGGCCGCCGGTGCATGAGGGGAAGCGGCGGTATGTTGTCAAACTTTGCTCCCCACCGGGACGAGCCCGGATGGGGCCGCAGGAGCGCGGGTGGAGGCGGGGTATGTGGTCAAACTTTGCTCACCAATGGGACGAGCCCATTGGGGCCCGCGGCGGAAGACCTCACCGGGTTCACGCCGGTGGAGAACGAGTTTGGCGACATAGCCCGCAGGGGCCGCGGCGGAAGACCCCACCGGTTTTACGCCGGTGGAGAATGAGTTTGAGAACATAGAGCCGGAGGGGGCCGCCGTGATGGCGGGGCAAATCCTCAGCGCCTCAGCGCCGTGGTTGCTCAGCGCCTCAGCGGTACTCAGCGAGCTCTTTCGCGGCTCGGCGCTTCAGCGCCTCAGCGCTTCCGTGCTTCCGCGATTCAGCGCTTCCGCGCTTCCGCGATTCCGCGATTCAAAGGGTGGCGGCGATGTAGCTGGCGAAGAGCGGATGGGCCTGGCCGGGGCGGCTGTTGAATTCGGGATGGGCCTGACAGGCGATAAACCAGGGGTGGTTTTCGAGTTCGACCATCTCGACGAGGACATCGTCCGGGGAGGTGCCGCTGATGACGAGGCCGGCCTCGCTTAATTCCTCGCGATCCTGGTTGGCGATTTCGTAG
>CAYUPT010000124.1:0-9122 GCA_964446725.1 uncultured Bradymonadales bacterium
TAGATGCCGTCGCGGTTAAGCGCAAAGCAGTAGTCTTTGGGCTCCTCGGTCTCCCAGACCGGTTCTCCGGCCCCGTAGAGGTCCATCCAGTGCGGGTGGACCTGCACGGTCAACCGGTCGGTCAACTCAAAAAAGTCGTAGAATGCGTCCTCCAGGTTTTCGATGCCGTCTTCGACCATCGGATGCCCCGGCGGGTAGCCGCCCATCAGCTGCGATAGACGCTCGATTTCCGAGAAGCACCGACGACCGATCCGCAATTCCTCTTTGACCTCTGCCGACAACACATCGGCCTTCTGTTCAGAGGACTGTTCTGGAGGCGTCGAGGTTTTCGTGCTCTGGTCCATGCTGAATTCTCCTGCTCACCGGAGTCGCCGACAACCTGCGTCGGTCCGAGCCTTCGACGCCGGTTTAAAAGGCGGCTACACCGCTGCACAACGATTGACTACGACGAGCATTCGACAAGTGCCGGGTCCAACAGGCTCTGGTCGCCGGGCGACCGTCGGTGATACAACTCGTCGTCGCCACGCATGGTAGCCGTCAGAGCGAACGCGCGTAAAGCAACGTTACACAACGCAGGCCCGCCTCATGGATCTCGACTCTCCAGCGATGTTGCGACGACTCCTGTATGGAGTCATCGCCGGAGTCATCATCTACGCCGCCTTTGCCGTCTTCGCCGACGCCCGTGCGCTTAGCGATCACGTCGGACGCGTCCCCTGGGTGGTCATCGCCGGAGCCTGCGCACTATCGGTCGCCAACTACCTGCTTCGATTCGTCAAATGGCACGGCTATTTGCACCTGCTCGACATCGACCTTCAGCCCGGCCGCAGTCTGCTGGTCTTTTTGGCCGGCCTCTCGATGTCGATTTCGCCTGGGAAAGTCGGCGAAGTCATCAAAAGTGCTCTGCTCAAGCGCTCACACAACCTGTCGATGGCCCGAACGGCTCCGGTGGTTCTGGCGGAGCGGCTCACGGATGTGCTGGGGCTAGTCGTGCTGGCATCGGTAGGCATCGTCGCATTCCAATCCGGCAGCCTCGGCTTTGGCGCCGCCCTGCTGGCGGTGCTGGCGATGGTGGCCTTCGTCCAGTCCGACAGCCTGGTACACAGGGTACTGGACATCATCGAGAAATTGCCCTGGATTGGCCAGTATCGCACCCAACTTCAGCAAAGCTACCGGTCGACAAAGACGCTGTTGCAGTGGCGACCACTGGCGGCGATGACGCTTCTAAGCGCTGTGGCGTGGTCGATGGAGGTCCTGGCATTTGGTTGGATTATCGGCCACCTGGGCGCAAACGCACCGCTATTGATGGAGAGTTGCTTTGTCTACGCGACCTCCACTTTGGCCGGTGCCCTCAGCTTTTTGCCCGGTGGACTGGGCGTGACCGAAGCCAGCCTGACCGGATTACTGCTGTGGACGCAACTCTTCGACGAGTTGACACTGGCCCTGGCGGCCACCTATTTAATTCGCTTTACCACCCTTTGGTTCGGCGTTATGGTCGGCGTTCTGGCGTTTCTCTTCTTGGAGTGGCGTCAGCGCTCTGTTGGTGATGAATGAGTTCGGCGCGCGACGAATTGACCGAATTTTTGTAATTTGAAATCTGGTGGAGAACCACTGATGGCCTCGGCAGTCAAAACATGTTCTGTCTGTGACTCGGACTTTTTGGTAAAATTTCGTTACCAGATCGAGCGCACCGACGACGGCACCCGCTACGTCTGCAGCCAGAAGTGCAGGCAACAGGCCGCCCAACAGCGAGGCGAAGTCCAATGCGAGGCCTGTGATACGGCGTTCGAGCCCGAATACGCCTACCAGAAAGTCGAGCGCGACGGCCAAACGCTGCACTACTGCTCGATGGAGTGTCGGCGCCCGGCCGTCAACGAGTATCGACAGCGCAGCACCCACAAACAGCGCGGTCCGATGCGGATTGCCGTACTCAACCAGAAAGGTGGCACCGGCAAGACCACGACCACTGTCGCCATGGGCGCCGGCCTCGCCGAACAGGGTCACAACGTCCTGATCATCGATGTCGACAGTCAGGGCCACGTCGGCATCAGCCTCGGCATCGAAGACGAGGCCGAAAAGTCGATGTACCACCTACTTGTAGAAGACGAGCCGCTGTCGGAATGCACAGTGTCGGCCCGTCCCAATCTCGATGTGCTGCCCGGCGACGACTCGCTGGCCTCCGCCGAAATCTTTTTGGCTCGCCAGGACGATGAACGAGATAAGATGCTTCGCCGGACCATCGGCGACGTTCAGCAATACGACTTCATCTTGCTCGATTGCGGACCCAGCCTGTCGCTGCTCAATATGAACGCCCTGACCTTCGCCGATCACCTCATCGTGCCCGTGTCCTGTGACTTCCTGAGTCTCATCGGCGTCAAGCAGGTCCTCAAGACCCTCAAAAATATCAACGAAGTCTTGCTTCACCCCATCAGCATTCTCGGGATTTTGCCCACCTTCTACGATCAGCGCAACAATATCAGCGACGAATCGATCAAGACGCTCAAGGGCCACTTCCACGACAAAGTGCTGTCGCCGATACGCGTCAATACCAAGCTCAAAGAAGCGCCTCGCCACCACAAGTCGATCTTCGAGTACGCACCGTCCAGCCGCGGGGCCCGAGATTATCAAAAGCTCGTCGACTGGGTCCTCGAACAATACGAGCATCGAGCCCAGGCGTCGGCGTAACCCGGCAGTCCTATCGGCCAACGAGCAGTGCGGTCATTCCCTGCTATCCTTGTCACATCGGCCTCCCCCCCTTAGAATCGACCATATTCCGATACCGGTTTTCCACCTGTAAACGATCGAGAATCGCGGGCACAATCGGTATCCGTGACGAGACTTCGGGGCCGCCGAATGCATTGACGGCAGCCCGGTATCCACGCGTTGACGAGGCTCGTCACACACACAAGGTCGGATAATCCAGATTGCGAACTGCGAGGGTCGAGCCATGATTCGAACAAAACTCGTCGTCGGCTTTACCTTTTTAATCCTCTGTCAGGTCGGGTTTGCCGTCTACGCGCTTCAGGCGACGATCTTGCCGATGACGACGGAGGACGCTGACATTACGCTGCAGCGCTCGACATCGCTTATCGAGAAATCCCATCGGCTCGACGAATTCTCGCTCAAAGCCAAGGCCGAGCACGTCGCCGACCGCACCGAATTGCGAAACGCCATGGTCCGCGACTACGACGGCGACTGGGAAGCCCAGCGCCATCGCGAGGTGCACAAGCAACTGGAGACGGAGCATATTCGATTCTCGGAGTTTATGGCCGAGGACAATCAGGGTGAGCGCAACCTCGATCTGAGTTTGATGGATCGCCGTCCGCTCGATCACGATATGTTTATGGCGCTCGATGATTCCGGCCGACTCGTCGCCACCCTGGGAGCCGGTCTCGCCCACCTGATGGGCGATGATGTGGGACGCCAGTTCTCGGTGGTCTTTGACGCGATGGACGACGACGAAACACGCATCGATATGTGGAACTGGTCGTGGCGCGCCGCCGATGATCGCGAGTTTTACGTGGTCGCCATCTCGCCGATCTATCATCCCGACGGCACCGAGCCGGTCGGCACCGTCGTGCTGGGCAATCGAGTCACCGACGCAATCGCCGAGCGCCGACGGGCCCTTGTTTCCGACGGACTCGGCGAGGACGCCCAACGCCAGTTTTCGGAGCGCGAGCGAACCCAGGCTCCGGAGATCACCTTCTTTCGCGGCGATCGCATCTACAGCTCCACCTTTTCGTCCAGCCCCCGAAGCGACCTGCAGCGCCAGCTTTTTGATCATCACCAAATTCTGGACAATGAAGAACCTCAGGAGATTCTCGACACCACCATCGGTGGTCGCCACCACCGGAGCATGGTCCGCTTTTTCCCAGGCCAATTCGAGACCGACAACCCGGCCGGTGTGGTCTTGACGACCAATCGCGACGACGCCATCGCCCCCATCGAAGCGGTCCGCTCCAATCTATTACTCGTCGGCGGCATCGTTCTGGCGGTGGGCATCATCTTTATTGTGGGCGTCGTCCACCTGTTTTTGGTCCCCTTCGGACGTCTCGAAGAGGGCATCCAGGAAATCCTGTCCGGCGACAAAGACCATTCGTTTGAAACCGACCGCGACCACGATGTGGCCGATAATTTGGCCCATCATCTCAATTTGCTCAGCGCATTTCTCCAGGGCAAACCGATGCCCGACGAGGAGCAGTCGATGGGCGGCTGGGATGGCTTCGACGACGATGCAGCGGAGAGTGACTCCGAAAACGAGACCAGCGTCGCCGGAGTTCCCATGGATATGGGCGGTGGCGCCACCTCCGACGAAGATGAAGACGACGAGCAACCAGACGACAGTGACAAGACTCGACAACGCGACGATGAACCGGCCGGAGAACCGACATGAACAGTCCCCGCGTAGCGACCGGCCTCGACGTATTGCTCGACGACCGCAAGCGACTCGACGAGCTCCGCGGCCGCTCGGTGGGACTTCTGGTCAACCCCACCAGCATTAGCGCCGACTTCGACCATGCCATCGAGGCCCTTCGACAGGCGGGCCTGGACATTGTCCGGCTCTTCGGCCCCGAACACGGTGTGCGCGCCGACGCCCAGGATATGGAAGCCGTCGACGAGACCGTCGACCCCATTTCGGGACTGCCGACGGTGAGTCTATACGGCGATACCGTCGACAGCCTCCGGCCCGACGATGACCACCTGCGGGACCTGGATATCGTCATCTGCGATATTCAGGATATCGGCGCCCGCTATTACACCTACGTGTACACCATCGGCTTGATGATGGACGCCTGCGGCCGCGCCGACACTCCGGTGATGGTCCTGGACCGCCCCAACCCACTGGGTGGCATCGATGTGGAGGGCAATGTCGTCGCCGACGACATGCGCTCCTTTGTCGGGATGCAACCACTGGCGAATCGCCACGGGATGACCGCCGGCGAATTGGCCCATTTTTTCGACCGCTTCGGAGGTTGGAGTTGCAACCTGGAAGTCGTCGAGATGGACGGCTGGAAGCGCTCGATGTGGTTTGACGACACCGGCCTTCCATGGGTGATGCCCAGCCCCAATATGCCGACACTGGAGACGGCCTGCGTCTATCCCGGCCAGTGCCTGCTGGAGGGCACGAATCTGAGCGAGGGTCGCGGTACGACCCGGCCCTTCGAGCTATTTGGCGCCCCCTACGTCGACGCCAACGCCCTGGCGGAGTACCTCAATGCCCTGGCGCTCGACGGCGTCCAGTTTCGGACTACCGCCTTTCGTCCGACCTTCCAGAAACACGGCGGTACGACCTGTCACGGCCTCCAGCTCCACGTCACCGATCGCCGCTCGTTTTCGAGCACCGCCACCTCGTATGGCATCCTCGCCGGACTTCTGGAATTGCACGGCGACCTATTCCAATGGCGAACCGAAGCCTACGAATTTGTCCGTGACAGGCTTGCCATCGATCTGCTGATCGGCGACAAAGATGTTCGCCTCGCCCTGGAAGATGGCGCCGACCCACTTCAACTCGTCGCTTCCCTGGCCGATGACCGGTCCGAATTCGATGTACGCCGCACCCAGTGTCTGTTGTATGAAGCCTGAATCCTCGCCCGACGATGTCGCTCTCTTTGGCGGAAGTTTCAATCCGCCTCACGTCTGCCATACACTGGCCACCCACTGGGTGCTCCAGACCCAGCCCGTCGATGAGGTCTGGTGGATCCCGACCTACCAGCACGCCTTCGACAAACAGCTCGTCGATTTTGAGACCCGCGTCCACATGTGCGAGATGGCCTTTCGCGATCTCGATCGGGTCCGCATCGACGATGTGGAACGCCGACTCGGCGGCGAAAGTCGCACCATCGACACGGTGCGCGCCCTCGAGCAGCGCCATGAGGAGACCAATTTCTGGCTGGTTATCGGCGCCGATATTCTCGACGAAGTCCAGCGCTGGAAAAACTGGCGAGGTCTTATCGAGCGCGTCCACCTGGTGATCATCGGCCGGCGCGGCTACCGACGAGACCCGGACCAGAACTTCGACGACGCCCTGTCGGTAACCGACAGCGCCGAACTGGAACTTCCCGATGTCAGCTCCACGTCGATTCGCCAGTCCCTGGCCGATTGCGACTACGACGCGGTGCGTTCCTGGATTCCCGGCCCGGTCCTCGACTACATCGATCGCCACGCATTGTATCTCGGAGATCCCTGCTCATGACGACGCCCTCCGACACCACCAGGTCCCGTCTTCCATGGGTCATCGTCGGATACGGTCGCATCGGACAGACCCTGGCCCTGCTCGCCGATCGCATCGACGCCGAGGTCATCGCCACCTGGAACCGGACACAGGCCGCCGCCGAGGCGGCGTCGGTCTCCTCCCCGGCCCCTCGCCACGGGTCTCTTCCTGAGGCGCTCGCATCCGATCTCAGCTCCCCCTGTCTGGTATGGTTGACCGTCGTCGACGACGCCATCTGCGACGTCTACGCCGATCTGCGGGAGACCATCGCCCACGGATCGACCATCGTTCATACCTCCGGCAGCCTACCCAGCACGACCCTCGGCGACAGCCCCGGCCATTCGGTGGCCTCGTTACACCCACTCCAGGCCGTCTCCGATCCGGAACGGGCAATTGAGCGATTTCCCGAGAGTTTCTGGACCATCGAGGGCGACGACGACGCCGTCCAGTATCTGCGCCGTCTCATCGGCAGCGCCGGCATCGAAGCGGTGCGCATCGACCCGGAGGCCAAGACGCTGTACCACGCTTCAGCAGTCACCGCCGCAAACTTGATGGTCAGCCTCGTCGATTCCGCCATTGCCATCGCAGACGCCGCCGGCATCGAAGCCGATACGGCGCGCTCCATCCTCGTCGAACTCGCGGAATCAAACCTGCACAACCTGCGCACGCAGTCGCCTCGCGAGGCCCTGACGGGACCGGTGGCTCGCGGCGACAGCGAGACCATCGCTGAACACCGTCGCGCGCTCGACGAACTCGACGACGACTCCCTCCTCGAAATCTACGATATCTTGACCCGACGGGCTGTCGACTCCCTGACCGACTGAATTTCCGAACGAAGCTGTCAGCATGGTGTCGGGCAATTCGACCTGCTGAGAGCTCTACCGCGGCGAGCGAACGGCGATTTCCCCGTCTTCGACACCGACCACAATCCGGCCTCCTTCGTCGACGTTACCCGCCAGGATTTCTCGAGCCACTTGCCCTTCGACCAAGCGCTGGATGGTCTGTCGCATCGGTCGGGCGCCGAGTTTGCGATTGTAGCCGCCGTGTTCGATGAGGTGATCGATAACGCCGGCCTCGTAGTCCATCTCGATGTCGCTTTCGCTGCGCAACTTCTGCTGACTGTCGGCGAGTTGCAATTTGGCGATTTCGGCAATCTCGGCCCGCGTCAGCGGCGTAAAGACCAGTTTTTCATCGATGCGATTCCACAATTCCGGGGTGAAGTGATCCCGGGCCGCATCCAAGACCCCGTCGCGCAGACGCGCTTCGTCGGGCCCAGGGGAAGTTTCGGGCTCGTTGTCGCGGCTCGAAAATCCAATCGAGGTCGATTCCGACTCCACATTGAGCTCATCGAAGACATCGGCTCCCAGATTACTGGTCATCACCACCAGCGCATTTGAGAAGTCGACCTCCCGGCCGCGCCCATCGGTGAGGCGACCCTCCTCAAAGAGTTGCAGCAACAGGTTGAGAATATCGGTGTGGGCCTTTTCGATTTCATCGAGGAGCACCACCTGATAGGGGCGCTGGCGGATGGTCTCCGTGAGCTGCCCTCCCTGGTCGTGACCGACGTAGCCCGGCGGCGACCCGATGAGTCGACTCACGGAATGGGACTCCATAAATTCCGACATGTCGATCTGCACGACGGCATCGCGGTCGTGAAATAAGAAATCGGCCAGCACTTTGACCATCTCTGTTTTCCCGACTCCAGTGGGCCCCAAAAACAGGAGGCTTCCAATCGGTCGGTCACCGCGAAACCCGGCGTAATTTCTTCGCAGCAATTCGGAGATGGTCGTCACGATCTGGTCGTGGCCGACAATTCCCTCCGACAAAAAGGATTCCATATTCAAAAAGCGGTCTCCGTCGCTGCCGGTGAGCCGCTCGACGGGAATCGAGGCCATGTCGGCGACGACGGTGGCCAACGTCTGCCGGTCGACCTGCTGGTGGCCGCGACGAGCGGCGCGGCTTCCGGCCAGGTCGAGGACACCGATGGCCTTGTCCGGAAGCTGGCGGTCATGGATGTAGCGACCCGATAGCGTCACCGACGCCGCCAGCGCTCCCGGGGTGTACTCCACGCCGTGGTGGCGCTCGTAGTGAGTGCGAACGCCCTCGACAATCCGCAGCGCGGTTTGTTCGTCGGGCTCATCGACGGTGACCTGCTGGAAACGGCGTTCAAAGGCCGGATCGGACTCCACGAATTGGCGAAACTCGTCGTGCGTCGTCGCCCCCCCGCAGGGGAATCGGCCGCGGGCGAGCGCCGTCTTCAACTCGCCGGCCGCATCGCCCCCATCGCCGCCGGAACCGGCGGACATCCACATATGAATCTCGTCGAGAAATACCACGATCTGCCCACCGGCGGCGGCGACCTCGTCTTTGATTCCCAGCAACCGCTCCGAGAACGCCCCTCGCAGATGGGTCCCGCTGAGCAGTCGACTCATCTCCAACTCGATGATCGTCCGATCGCCCAGGGCTCGCCCCTCCTGTTTCATTTCGACGATCTGGCGCGCCAGTCCCTCCACGATCGCCGTCTTACCGACTCCCGGTTCCCCGACGAGAAGTGGATTATTGGCGCGCCGTTTGCCGAGAATATCGATCAATTGCCCGATTTCACTCTCGCGGCCAATCACGCGGTCGATGTCGCCGACCGCGGCCTCGGCGGTCAAATTTCGCCCGTACTCCGCCAGGTTTGGATAGGTGTCGCTGTCGAGTCGATAGTCGTCGGCCAATTCAGGAGCCACCACCGGGTCATCGTCGTCGGCATCGTCTCCAACCCGGGGTTTGAGCGAGTCCGATGCACCGTCGGAGAATAACCGGTCGGCGAGGTCCTGCGTCGTCTCTCGCGCCTCCTCCATCGCCTCGGCGCGCCGCCGGTCATCGTCGCTGGAATCACCATCGCTCGTCGAGTCATGGCCGGATGACT